>NZ_JBEOYR010000013.1:0-256570 GCF_040297165.1 Streptomyces sp. NPDC001851
ACGGTGAAGCCCGGTGTGCCGGAGGGGACGATGATGGCGGAGATGCGCGGCTTGCCGTCCGGCTTGCGGCCGGTCACCGCGGTCACCGTCACCAGGCCGGTGATGTCCGTGCCCGAGTTGGTGATGAAGCACTTGGTGCCGTTGATCACCCATTCGCCGGTGTCCGGGGACAGGCGGGCCGTCGTCCGGGTCGCGCCCGCGTCGCTGCCGCCGTCCGGTTCCGTCAGGCCGAACGCGCCCAGCATCTCCCCCGAGCACAGCCGGGGCAGCCACTGCCGCTTCTGCTCCTCGGTACCGAACAGGTGCACGGGCATCGCGCCCAGCGACACCCCGGCCTCCAGGGTGATCGCCACCGACGAGTCGACCCTCGCCAGTTCCTCCAGGGCGATGCCGAGGGCGAGATAGTCGCCGCCCATGCCGCCGTACTCCTCCGGGAACGGCAGCCCGAACAGGCCCATGCGGCCCATCTCGCGGACGATCTCGTACGGGAACTCGTGCCGCTCGTAGAAGTCGCCGATCTTCGGCGCCACCACATCGTGCGCGAACTCCTCCACCGTACGGCGGAGTTCCTCCAGCTCGGGGCTGAGACGGTGGTCCATGCTGATCACTGGTCCTTGTGGGGCTGTGTCGTTTTACCGAGTGCGCGGACGGTACGGGACGGGCTGGGCCGGTCCAGATGGGCGGCCATCCACACGCTGGTGGCGGTCAGACGGCCGAGGTCGACGCCGGTCTCGATGCCGAGGCCGTGCAGCATCCAGACGAGGTCCTCGGTGGCGAGGTTGCCGGTCGCGGACTTGGCGTACGGGCAGCCGCCGAGGCCTCCGGCGGACGCGTCGACGGTGGTCACGCCGTGTTCCAGGGCCGCATAGGTGTTGGCGAGCGCCTGGCCGTACGTGTCGTGGAAGTGCACGCCGATCATGTCGGTCGGCACGCCCTTCTCGTTGAGCAGGCTGAGCAGTTCGAGCACATGGCCCGGTGTGGCCACGCCGATCGTGTCGCCGAGGCTCAGCTCGTCGCAGCCCATGTCCCTGAGGGCCGTGCAGACGCGGGCCACCTGGTGGAGGGGGACGGCCCCCTCCCAGGGGTCGCCGAAGCACATGGAGACATAGCCGCGCACGTGCACGCCCGCGTCCTTGGCCTGCCGCACCACCGGCTCGAACACGGCCAGCGACTCGTCCAGCGTGCGGTTGAGGTTGGCCTTCGCGAAGGACTCGGTGGCGCTGGCGAACACCGCGATCCGGCGGGCGCCGAGTGCGAGCGCGCGGTCCAGGCCACGCTGGTTCGGCACCAGGACGGGCAGGTCCACGCCGAGGTCGGCGACCTGCGCGAACAGTTGCTCGGCGTCGGCGAGTTGGGGCACCCATCTGGGGTGCACGAAACTCGTCGCCTCGATCGTCGTCAGACCCGCGTCGGCCAGCCGGCGGATGAACTCCTCCTTGACCGACGTCGGCACGGCCATCTTCTCGTTCTGCAGCCCGTCACGCGCGCCGACCTCGTGGATCCGCACCCGCGCGGGCAGCCCGTCGGCCGGTACGACCATGGGCAGTCCGTCGTCGCTCACTCCGCCACCACCCCTTCCTCGTCGTGTGGTGCGATCACGGCGAGCACCTGGTCCATGGCGACCGTGGTGCCCGACGTGACATCCAGCTCGGCGACGGTGCCGGCGTGCGGGGCGGAGATGACGTGCTCCATCTTCATCGCCTCCACCACCAGCAGGCTCTGGCCCGCGGCCACTTCGTCGCCGACCGCGACCTTGACGACGGTCACCGTCCCCGGCATGGGCGCGGTCAGCGAGTCGGCGCCCGCGTGTCCGGACCGGGTGAGGGACGCGGCGACCGGGTCGTGGTCGCGCACGTGCCAGGCGTCGCCGTCCCGGCCGATCCAGTCACCGGCCCGGTGGAAGGCGTGGCGGACGCCGTCCAGGGTGACCGTGACCCGGTCGCCGGTGACGGTGTGGGTGCCCCGGAGGGTGTACGTCACCGGTTCCCGCACCCGGAGGTGGAAGGCCGGCGGCTTCGGGGTGCCGCCGAGGCGCCAACCGCTCGGCACCGAGAAGGGGTCGGTCCAGCCCTCGGCACGGGGCTTCAGCGCCTCCAGGCGTACGGCGGCCGCCGCCTCGTACACCGCCTCCGGCACGTCGGCGGGGACCAGCTCGTCCACCACCCGCTCCACGAGCCCCGTGTCCAACTCGCCCGCCACGACCGCCGGATGGCCCAGCAGCCGGCGCAGGAAGCCCGCGTTGGTCTGCACGCCCAGCGTGACCGTCTCCGCGAGGGCCGCCCGGAGCTTCCTCAGCGCCGTCGCGCGGTCGGGGCCGTAGGCGATCACCTTGGACACCATCGGGTCGTACAGGCTGCCCACCTCGGTGCCCTCGCTGAGCCCGGAGTCGGTGCGGATGCCGTCGCCCTGCGGTTCGTTCAGGAGCAGGACGGTGCCGCCGGAGGGGAGGAAGCCGCGTGCGGGGTCCTCCGCACAGATACGGGCCTCCACCGCGTGGCCGGTCAGCCGCACGTCCTCCTGCCCGAAGCCGAGCCGCTCCCCGGCCGCGACCCGCAGCTGCCACTCCACCAGGTCCAGGCCGGTGACGAGCTCGGTGACCGGGTGCTCCACCTGGAGACGGGTGTTCATCTCCATGAAGTAGTACTGCGTCGGGTCGCCGCCCGGCACGATGAACTCCACCGTGCCCGCGCCCCGGTACCCGCAGGACCGGGCCGCCTGCACGGCCGCCTCGCCCATCGCCGCGCGGGTCCGCTCGTCCAGCAGGACCGAAGGCGCCTCCTCGATGATCTTCTGGTGCCGCCGCTGGAGCGAGCACTCGCGCTCGCCGAGGTGGACCACGTTCCCGTGGCCGTCGGCCAGCACCTGGATCTCGATGTGCCGGGGCCGGTCGATCCACCGTTCCACGAGCAGGGTGTCGTCGCCGAAGGAGGCGCGGGCCTCGCGGCGGGCGGCGGCGATCTCCTCCTCCAGCAGGGTCATGTCCCGCACCAGGCGCATGCCCTTGCCGCCACCGCCGGCGGACGGCTTGAGCAGCACGGGCGCGCCCAGTTCACGGGCCGCCTCGGCGAGCCCGGGGTCTTTGCCGCCCGGCACGACCGGCACCCCGGCCGCCTGCACCGTCTCCTTGGCGCGGATCTTGTCGCCCATGAGCGCGATCGCGTCGGCCGGCGGGCCGATGAAGACCAGCCCCGCGTCCTCGCAGGCGCGCGCGAAGCCCGCGTTCTCGGCGAGGAAGCCGTACCCGGGGTGCACGGCCTGGGCGCCGGTGCGGGCGGCGGCCTCCAGCAGCCGCTCCACGGACAGATAGCTCTCGGCCGCGGGCGCCGGCCCGATCCGTACCGCCGTGTCGGCCTCCCGGACGTGCCGCGCGTCGGCGTCGGCGTCGGAGAAGACCGCTACCGAGCGCACGCCCAGCGAGCGGAGCGTACGGATGACGCGTACGGCGATCTCGCCCCGGTTGGCGACCAGCACTGTGTCGAACACGGTTCCCCTCCTCACATCCGGAAGACGCCGAACTGGGGATCTCCCAGTGGCGCGTTGGCGCAGGCCGTCAGGGCGAGTCCGAGTACCTGACGGGTGTCCAGCGGGTCGATCACGCCGTCGTCCCAGAGGCGGGCGGTGGCGTAGTAGGCGTTGCCCTGGCGCTCGTACTGCGCGCGGATCGGCGCCTTGAAGGCCTCCTCGTCCTCGGCGGGCCACTCCTCGCCGCGGGCCTCCAGCTGGTCCCGCTTGACGGTCGCCAGCACGGACGCGGCCTGCTCGCCGCCCATGACGGAGATCTTGGCGTTGGGCCACATCCACAGGAAGCGGGGGGAGTAGGCCCGGCCGCACATCGAGTAGTTGCCCGCGCCGTACGAGCCGCCGACCACCACCGTCAGCTTCGGCACGCGCGTGCAGGCCACCGCCGTCACCATCTTGGCGCCGTGCTTGGCGATGCCGCCCGCCTCGTAGTCCTTGCCGACCATGAACCCGGAGATGTTCTGCAGGAACACCAGGGGGATGCCGCGCTGGTCGCACAGCTCGATGAAGTGGGCGCCCTTCTGGGCGGACTCGGAGAAGAGGATGCCGTTGTTGGCGACGATGCCGACCGGGTGGCCGTGGATGCGGGCGAACCCGGTGACGAGGGTCTGCCCGAACTCGGCCTTGAACTCGGCGAACCGGGAGCCGTCGGCGACACGGGCGATGATCTCGCGGACGTCGTAGGGGGTGCGGGAGTCGACCGGGACGGCGCCGTACAGCCCGTACGGATCCACCTTCGGCTCGACCGCCGGCCGCACCTCCCAGGGCAGGGACCGCCGGGCCGGGAGCGTGGCGACGATGTTCCGGACGATCCTCAGGGCGTGCGCGTCGTCCTCGGCGAGGTGGTCGGTGACACCGGAGACCCGGGAGTGGACCTCGCCGCCGCCCAGCTCCTCCGCGGTGACGACCTCACCGGTGGCGGCCTTCACGAGCGGCGGGCCGCCGAGGAAGATCGTGCCCTGGTTGCGGACGATCACGGCCTCGTCGCTCATCGCCGGGACGTACGCCCCGCCGGCCGTGCACGAGCCGAGGACGGCCGCGATCTGCGGGATCCCGGCGCCGGACATCCGGGCCTGGTTGTAGAAGATCCGCCCGAAGTGGTCCCGGTCGGGGAAGACCTCGTCCTGCATCGGCAGGAAGGCGCCACCGGAGTCGACCAGGTACACGCACGGCAGCCGGTTGTCGAGGGCCACCTCCTGGGCGCGCAGGTGCTTCTTCACGGTCATCGGGTAGTACGTGCCGCCCTTGACCGTGGCGTCGTTCGCGACGATCACGCACTCGCGTCCGCTGACCCGGCCGATCCCGGCGATCACCCCGGCCGCCGGGGCCTGCCCGTCGTACATCCCGTCGGCCGCCAGGGGGGCCAGCTCCAGGAAGGGCGAGCCCGGGTCGAGCAGCGTGTCCACCCTGTCCCTCGGCAGCAGCTTGCCGCGCGCCGTGTGCCGGGCCCGCGCCTTCTCGCCGCCGCCGAGCGCCGCCGCGGCCAGCTTGCCGCGCAGCTCCCCGACGAGGGCGAGATGGGCCTGTTCATTGGCCCGCCAGGCCTCCGACGCGGGATCGGCCGCGCTCGTCAGCTCCGGTGCCTCCTGCATCCTGCGGTCCCCTCACCAGTGATCGAACCTGTGGGCTCGAAGGTGTTAATGAGCGTTAACCATTTCCTCCAGGTTAACGACCGCTAACCTCGCTGTCTAGAATTGCCTGCATGGTCACCAGAACCGACGCCCCCACCCGTCGCGAGCAGATCCTCAAGGAGGCCGCCCGGCTCTTCGCCGAGCGCGGCTTTCACGGCGTCGGTGTCGACGAGATAGGGGCCGCGGTCGGCATCAGCGGCCCCGGTCTGTACCGGCACTTCCCGGGCAAGGACGCGATGCTCGCCGAGCTGCTGGTGGGCATCAGCGGCCAGCTGCTGACCGGGGCCAAGCGGCGCCTGGCCGAGGCGGACGGCCGGATGGGCGCCTCCGCCGTCCTCGACTCCCTCATCGAGGGCCACATCGACTTCGCGCTGGACGACCGTCCCCTGATCACCCTGCACGACCGCGAGCTGGACCGCCTCCGCGACAGCGACCGCAAGCTGGTCCGCCAGCTCCAGCGGCAGTACGTCGAGCTGTGGGTGGAGGTGGTGCGCGAGGTGTATCCGGCCCTGACCGAACCGATGGCCCGTTCGGCGGTCCACTCGGTCTTCGGGCTGCTGAACTCCACCCCGCACCTGGGACGGGCCGGGACGCTGCCGGGGCGGGGGGCGACGGCGGCGCTGCTGCACCGGATGGCCCGGGGGGCGTTCGCGGCGGCGGGGGAGGCCGGCCCCTGAGGGTGCGCGTGACGAGCGTTACGGGGGGAACCCCCTGGACGCCGGAACATACTCGCCAGTACCTTGGGGTCTGAGCAAGCGCTTAGACATGCCCGAGGTACGTGGAGGTGGCCGTGCGCCGTACGGTGTTCAACGAGGATCACGAGGCGTTCCGGGAGACCCTGCGCGCCTTCATCGAGGCCGAGGTCGTCCCCGTCTACGACGAGTGGTTCGCCGCCGGCCAGGCGCCGCGCGACTTCTACTACAAGCTGGGCGAGCTGGGCATCTTCGGCATCAACGTGCCCGAGGAGTTCGGCGGCGCGGGCATGGACAGCCACAAGTTCGAGGCCGTCCTGTACGAGGAGACCGCCCGCGCGGGCGTCCAGTTCGGCGGCTCCGGCGTGCACGTGCTGCTCGCCCTGCCGTACATCAAGATGCTCGCCACCGACGAGCAGAAGAAGCGCTTCCTGCCGAAGTTCGTCACCGGCGAGGAGATGTGGGCCATCGCGATGACGGAGCCGGGCACCGGTTCCGACCTCGCGGGCATGAAGTCCACCGCCAAGCTCTCCGAGGACGGCACGCACTACGTCCTCAACGGCGCCAAGACCTTCATCACCGGCGGCGTCCACGCCGACCGCGTGATCGTGTGCGCCCGCACCGCCGCGCCCACCGCCGAGGACCGCCGGCACGGCATCTCCCTGTTCGCCGTGGACACCAAGTCCGAGGGCTACTCCGTCGGCCGCAAGCTCGACAAGCTCGGCCTGAAGACCTCCGACACCGCCGAGCTGGCCTTCGTCGACGTCAAGGTCCCGGTCGAGGACCTGCTCGGCGAGGAGAACAAGGGCTTCTACTACCTCGGCCACAACCTGGCCTCCGAGCGCTGGGGCATCGCCTTCGGCGCCTACGCGCAGGCCAAGGCGGCCGTCCGGTTCGCCAAGCAGTACGTCCAGGAGCGCACCGTCTTCGGCAAGCCGGTCGCCCACTTCCAGAACACCAAGTTCGAGCTGGCCGCCTGCCAGGCCGAGGTGGACGCCGCCGAGGCCGTCGCCGACCGCGCGACCGAGGCCCTGGACGCCGGTGAGCTGACCCCCGCCGAGGCCGCCAGCGCCAAGCTGTTCTGCACCGAGGTCGCCCACCGCGTCATCGACCGCTGCCTGCAGCTGCACGGCGGCTACGGCTACATGAACGAGTACCCGATCGCCCGCCTGTACGCGGACAACCGCGTCAACCGCATCTACGGCGGCACCAGCGAGATCATGAAGACGATCATCGCGAAGGACATGGGCCTGTAGGACGCCGGTAATCGCTGGCCGGTACAACTCCTACCCATGAGCCAGGCACTCCAGGATCTCCTCGATCTGCTCGACCTGGAGCAGATCGAGGAGAACATCTTCCGCGGCCAGTCCCGCTCCGCCGTCGTCCCCCGCGTCTTCGGCGGGCAGGTCGCGGCACAGGCGCTGGTCGCCGCCGGCCGGACGGTCCCCGCCGACCGCCCCGCCCACTCCCTCCACGCCTACTTCCTGCGCCCCGGCGACCCCGGCGCGCCGATCGTCTACACCGTCGACCGCATCCGCGACGGCCGGTCCTTCACCACCCGCCGCGTGGTCGCCGTCCAGCACGGCAAGCCGATCTTCCACCTCTCGGCGTCCTTCCAGACGTACGAGGAGGGGCTGGAGCACCAGGCGCCCATGCCCGCCTCGCCCGACCCGGCGACCCTGCCCACCTCGCAGGAGCGGCTGCGCGGCTACGACCACCTCGCACCCGAGGTCGTCGAGAGGTTCCTGGAGGCCCGCGAGGCGATCGACCTCCGGTACGTGGACGAGCCGCCGTACGGGCGGTTCGGCGCGCCCCGCGAGCCGCACTCGCAGGTGTGGTTCCGCACCAACGGCAAGCTCGACGACGACCCCCTCCTGCACGTCGTCCTCGCCACCTACGTCTCCGACATGACGCTCCTCGACTCCGTGCTGCTCGCGCACGGCCGCGGCGGCTGGGCCGTAGGGGATGTCGTGGGCGCCTCCCTGGACCACGCGATGTGGTTCCACCGGCCCTTCCGCGCCGACGAATGGCTGCTGTACGACCAGGAGTCGCCGTCCGCGCACGGGGGCCGCGGCCTCGGTCAGGCCCGCATATACACCCAGGACGGCCGGCTCGCCATCACGGTCATCCAGGAGGGCGTGGTCCGCGTCCCGCGCTGAGCCGGGGCGGGACCGCGGCGGTCACGGTCCCCGGCGCGCAGCGCGTCACACCAGTCCGGCCTCGGCCAGCAGATACGCCGTCAGGGGGTCGTAGTAACGCGGGCTGACCACATGGTCGTCGAGCGGTACGACGACCTGCAGGGTGCCCTCGGCCTCGGCGAGGAAGAGCGCCGGGTCGTTGCAGTCGGCGTACCCGACCGCGTCCACGCCGTGCTGTCCGGCGTACCCGGCCCAGCCGTGGTCGGCGACCACCAGGTCCGGCAGCGGGCGGCCCTCCCGCTCAAGTCCCGTCAGAACGGCCCGCATCGGCTCGCCCGAGTGGGTGTGCCACAGCGTCGCCCCGTGCTCCAGCACGGCCACGTCCGCGAACTGCATGACGTACCCCTCGTCCGTCTGCAGCCCGTCCGGGATGACCACGATCTCGCAGCCGGCGGCGCGCAGCGCGGCGGCCGTGGCCCGGTGCACGTCCAGCAGGCCGCCCGGGTGACCGGTCGCGAACAGCACCCGCTGCCGCCCGTCGGCCGCCTTGCGCAGCCGCGCCGCCATCCGCTCCAGCGCGTCCACGGTCAACTCGGGGTCGATCGTGTCCTGCCCGTACCGGTACCCGGGATCGTCGCTGACCCCCACCCGCTCGGCCATCACCGCGAGCACGTCCTGCTCGTCCGTCCAGCGGTCGCCCAGCTCCAGCCCGAACCAGAAGCCCCGGACACCGTTGGCGAGCTGACGGTAGTGGGAGAGGTTGTTCTCGCGGGGCGTGGCGACGTCCCCCGCGATACGGGTCCTCACCAGGTGGTCGACGAGCTGGGCGCGGCTGGGTGTCCCGGATATCGGCATGCCTCCCATTGTGGGGCAGCGCACTGCGGGCGTCCTCGGCATATCGCCCGCTGGGACGCGGCTCACTCGCCCGGCCGGCCGTGCCGCAGCGCGAACCACAACTCCATGCGCACGTCCGGGTCGTCCAGGTCGGCGTCCAACAGGGCGGCGCAGCGGGCGATCCGCTGCCGCACGGTGTTGCGGTGCACGTCCAGCGCCACCGCCGTGCGGTCCCAACTCCCGTGCAGGGAGAGCCAGGTGCGCAGGGTCTCGGCCAGCTCGGGGCGTCCGGCGAGCGGTGCGAGCACGGCCCGGGCATGTGCCTCGGCGTCCGCCCGCGGCACCAGGGCCTCCCACCCCGGCCGGGCGCCGTGCCGGACCAGCGGAGTGCGGGTGGCGCGGGCCCGGGCGAGGGCACGGGCCGCCTGGGCGTCGGCGGCCGGCCACTCCCGCGGCGGCACGGCGGCGCTCGCCCCGAGCGTCCACCCGGCCTGCGGCTCCGGTACCCGCCCGCCCGGCACCAGCACCCGTACGACGTCATGGGCGAGGTCGACCAGCGGCGACCCCAGGGCGGCGCCGAGCGCGGAGGCGGCGACCGCGTCCGGGAGCTGCCCCTCGGGCCGGGCGTGCACGACGACCCAGCCGCCCTCCCCCAGCAGCGGCGCGACCGCCTCCGGCGAGGCACCGAGCAGCAGCCGCACCAGCGCCGAGGACCGCGCCGCCCCGGCACCGCTGTGATGCTCCCCGGTCAGCAGCGACAGCAGCACGGCGGCGACGGAGGCGATGGTGTGGTCCCCGGGCTCCCGCCTGGCACCGGCCAGCCCGAGGACGAACCCCTCACCGGCGCCGAGGGCGTAGACGGCGAGTTGCGCGGAGCCGACGGTGTCGGTGGCGGAGCTGGGCAGGGGACGGGGGAGCGCGGGGGCGGGTTGTCCGAAGCCGGTGGCGGTGCGGCCGGAAGCGGGCGGCGTCGCGGGGACGCCGCTTTCCACGCCCGCTCGTGCCGCGCCCGCTCGTGCCACGCCCCTTCGTGCCGCGCCCGCTCGTGCCGTGCCTGCCGTGCCTGCCGTGCCTGGCGTGCGGGGGGCCGCGGTCGCCGTGGCCGCGGCGCCGTCGGCCGTGCCTGCGCCCGCCGCGTGCGGGCCCGCTCCGGCCGCCCGGTCCGCCTCGGGGACCGGGTCGCCGGTGGCGCGTACCACTGTCGCCAGGCCGGCCAGTGCGCTCCGTACCTCCTCGGCCGGCTCGCGGCCCGCGGCGGCGAGGGCCGTGCCGTCGGGGCCGTAGAGCACCGCGTGGCCGGAGAGGTGCTGGGCCAGGCGGCGCAGCACCGACCGCACCGGATCCGGGCGGGCGGCGGCCGAGGCGAGACCCTGCTGGGCCTCCGTGACGCGGCGCAGCTCGGCGAGCCGGGCCTGGGCCATCAGCTGCCACACCGCGCGGGCCACCCCGGAGAAGGTGGTCTGGGGCGGGACCTCCAGCAACGGCAGCCCCTGGCGCTCGCAGGCGGCGACCAGCGCGGCCGGTACCGTCTCGTGCACCGGCGCCAGGCCGAACCCGAGGGCGGCACCGCCCGCCGCCACGATCCGCGAGACGTACTCCTCGAAGTACTCCCCCGGTCCCGAAGGCGCTCGACCGGGGCCGCCGCCCCCCTCCGCGCCCGCCGCCTCCGCCTCCGGGACGTGCACCCCCGCCGTGAGCAGCAGTTCGCCGCCCAGCAGATACGGGTACGGGTCGGCCATCTCCGAGGTGTGCGCCCAGTGGATCACGAGGGAGGGACCGGACGGGCCGGCGATCTGCCGCAGACCGAGATCCTCGCGGGCCAGCAGCGCCGACAGCGGTACCGGTGGGGTCGGTGGGACGGCTGGGGTGACGGTCTCCGGCATGGTGTGCGTTCCCTCCATCCGGCCCGGTTCATATGGATGAAACGTACACTTCGCAGGTGCTTTCCGGCCACCTAGTGTCGGGTCAGCACGGCAGCCGCGGGTACGGGCGGATGTCCCCGCGAGCCGCTGCCGTCCGTCTCCCTGCATCTGCACGACACGCCACCGGACAGTGCGTGAAGGAGGGCCCCACATGGCCGTCGACTACACAGTGATCGTCGTCTATCTCGCCGGCATGCTGGCCATGGGCTGGTGGGGCATGCGCCGCGCCAGGTCCAAGAGCGAGTTCCTGGTGGCAGGCCGCCGCCTGGGCCCGGCCATGTACTCCGGCACCATGGCGGCGATCGTCCTCGGCGGCGCCTCCACCATCGGCGGCGTGGGACTCGGCTACCAGTACGGACTGTCCGGCGCCTGGATGGTCTTCACCATCGGCCTCGGACTCCTCGCGCTCTCCGTCTTCTTCTCCGCCCGTATCGCCCGCCTGAGGGTCTACACCGTCTCCGAGATGCTGGACCTGCGCTACGGCGGCCGGGCCGGTGTGATCTCCGGCGTGGTCATGTGGGCGTACACCCTCATGCTCGCCGTCACCTCGACCATCGCCTACGCCACGATCTTCGACGTCCTCCTCGACCTGAACCGGACCGTCGCGATCATCCTCGGCGGCTCCATCGTCGTCGCCTACTCCACCCTCGGCGGCATGTGGTCCATCACGCTGACCGACATGGTCCAGTTCGTGGTGAAGACCATCGGCGTGCTGCTGCTCCTGCTGCCCATCGCGGTCGTCAGGGCGGGCGGCTTCTCCGAGATGAAGGCCAAGCTGCCCACCTCGTACTTCGACCCGCTGGGCATCGGCGGCCAGACGATCTTCACCTACGTCCTGATCTACACCTTCGGCATGCTGATCGGCCAGGACATCTGGCAGCGCGTGTTCACCGCCCGCAGCGACAGGACCGCCAAGTGGGGCGGCACGGTGGCCGGAACCTACTGCCTGGCCTACGCCCTCGCCGGCGCGGTGATCGGTACCGCCGCCAAGGTGCTCTACCCCGAGCTCGGCAGCCCGGACGACGCCTTCGCCACCATCGTCAAGGACGAACTCCCGGTCGGCGTACGCGGCCTGGTGCTGGCCGCCGCCCTGGCCGCCGTGATGTCCACCTCCTCGGGCGCCCTGATCGCCTGCGCCACGGTGGCGAACAACGACATCTGGTCGCGGCTGCGCGGTGTCGTGCGCAGGGGCGGCGAGGACCACGACGAGGTCCGGGGCAACCGGGCGTTCATCCTGGTCATGGGCGTGGCCGTGATCGGTGCGGCGATCGCGCTGAACAACGTCGTCGAGGCGCTGACCGTGGCGTACGACCTGCTCGTCGGCGGCCTGCTCGTGCCCATCCTCGGCGGCCTGCTGTGGAAGCGCGGCACCGTCCAGGGCGCGCTGGCCTCCGTGCTCGCCGGCGGCCTCGCCGTGATCGGGCTGATGGCCGGATACGGCATCCTCGCCGACGAGCCCGTCTACTACGGCCTGCTCGCCTCCCTCGCCGCCTACGTCGCCGTGTCCCTGGCGACCAGGCCCACCGACGAGACCGTCCTCGCCGCCTGGCGCGAACGCCTCGCCGGCCGCACCCCCGAACTCGCGTCCGAACCAGTCCCGGCTCCCCAGTAGAGTCATAGGAAAAGCAGTGCAAGCGCGATGAAGCGCAAGAAAGAAGGCATTTCACCATGAGCAGCAACGAGACGCCCCGCGGCCCCGTCGACTCCTCCCGCATCCCGCGGTACGCCGGACCCGCGACCTTCGCCCGGCTGCCCCGCCTGGACGAGGTCGGCACCGCCGACGTCGCCGTCGTGGGCGTACCGTTCGACTCCGGCGTCTCGTACCGGCCGGGCGCCCGCTTCGGCGGCAACGCCATCCGCGAGGCGTCCCGGCTGCTGCGCCCGTACAACCCCGCGCAGGACGCCTCCCCCTTCGCCCTCGCCCAGGTCGCCGACGGCGGCGACATCGCGGTGAACCCGTTCAACATCAACGAGGCCGTCGAGACGATCGAGGCCGCGGCGGACGAGCTGCTCGGCACCGGCGCCCGCCTGATGACCCTGGGCGGCGACCACACCATCGCGCTGCCCCTGCTGCGCTCGGTCGCCAGGAAGCACGGCCCGGTCGCCCTGCTCCACTTCGACGCCCACCTGGACACCTGGGACACCTACTTCGGCGCCGAGTACACCCACGGCACCCCGTTCCGCCGCGCCGTGGAGGAGGGCATCCTCGACACCTCCGCGCTCTCCCACGTCGGCACCCGCGGCCCGCTGTACGGCAAGCAGGACCTCACCGACGACGAGAAGATGGGCTTCGGCATCGTCACCTCCGCCGACATCTACCGCCGGGGCGCCGACGAGGTGGCCGACCAGCTGCGCCAGCGCATCGGCGACCGCCCGCTGTACATCTCCATCGACATCGACTGCCTCGACCCGGCCCACGCGCCCGGCACCGGCACCCCGGAGGCCGGCGGCATGACCTCCCGCGAGCTGCTGGAGATCCTGCGCGGGCTGGCATCCTGCAACCTGGTCTCGGCGGACGTCGTCGAGGTCGCACCCGCGTACGACCACGCGGAGATCACCTCGGTCGCGGCCTCCCACACGGCCTACGAACTGACCACCATCATGAGCCGCCAGATCGCGGCGGCCCGCAACGCCTGACCTTCCTTAGGGGACCGAGAGAAGTGACGCACGACCACGACCTGGTGCTCCGCCCGACCGACCAGCAGACGGCGGCGGCGCTGAATCCCCCGCCAGGCCGCAACGGCGGAGACCTGGTCGTGGAGACCCTGGCCGGGCTGGGCGCGACGACCGTCTTCGGCCTGCCCGGCCAGCACGCCCTCGGCATGTTCGACGCCCTGCGCCGCTCCTCCCTGCGGTATGTCGGTCTGCGGGTGGAGAACAACGCGGGCTTCGCGGCGGACGCCTACGGCAGGATCACGGGAGAGGCGGCCCCGCTGCTGCTCTCGACGGGCCCGGGCGCGCTGACGTCCCTCGCGGCGCTCCAGGAGGCCGCCGCCGCCTCCGCCCCCGTACTGGCGATCAGCAGCCAGATCCCGACGGCCGGCCTGGGCGGCGGCCGCCACGGCTACCTCCACGAACTCCCGGACCAGGCCGCCTCCTTCCGCGGTGTCGTCAAGTCCGTCCACACGGTCCGCACCCAGTCCCAGATCCCCTCCGCCATCGCGGCGGCCTGGAAGTCGGCGCTGACGGCACCGCACGGCCCGGTGTGGGTGGAGATCCCGCAGGACGTGCTGCTGGCTCCGACCGCGCTGCCGGTGGTGACGGCGCCGGACGCCACGCCGGAGGACGTGGTCCCGCGCCCCGAACTGACAGCGGTGGCGGCCGACCTGCTGTCCCGCGCGGCCCGCCCGGCGATCATCGCGGGCGGCGGGGTCGTACGGTCCGACGCCTCGGGAAAGCTGCTGCAGCTGGCCGAGAAGCTCGACGCCCCCGTGGTCACGACCTTCGGCGGCAAGGGCGCGTTCCCCTGGGAGCACCCGCTGTCCCTGCAGTCCTGGCTGGAGGACCGCCACACCACGGACTTCCTGGAGGACGCGGACGTCCTGCTGGTGGTGGGCTCGGGCCTGGGCGAACTCTCCTCCAACTACCACACGTTCAAGCCCCGCGGCCGGGTCGTCCAGATCGAGGCCGACCTCGGCAAGCTGGAGTCCAACCACCCGGCACTGGGCATCCACGCGGACGCCCGGCTGGCGTTGCAGGCGCTGCTGGAGACGGTGGAGGAGCGCACGGACGAGTCCGCGCCGGGGCGGGTGCGGGAGCTGCTGTCCCGAGTCGGTGAGCGCATCGCCTCCCAGGAACTCACCCTGGAACAGGACGTGCTGGCGTCGGTCCGCCGCGCCCTGCCCCCGGGCGCCCCCTCCTTCTGGGACATGACGATCCTGGCGTACTGGGCGTGGTCGGCCTTCGACCCCCGCGGTGCGAACACCATGCACTCCGCCCAGGGCGCCGGCGGCCTCGGCTACGGCTTCCCGGCGGCGCTGGGCGCGGCGGCCGCCGACCCGACCCGCCCGGTGCTGGCGGTGTCGGGCGACGGCGGCGCGCTGTACTCGATCGCGGAACTGGCGACGGCGAAGCAGTACGACCTGCCGGTCACCTGGCTGATCGTCGACGACGGCGGCTACGGCATCCTCCGCGAGTACATGACGGACGCCTTCGGCCAGGCGACGGCGACGGAGCTGACCCGCCCCGACTACGTCGCCCTGGCGGAGTCCTTCGGCGTCCCCGGGGTCCGTACCACCCCGGAGACCCTGCGGGAGGACCTGGCGAAGGCGCTGGCGGCACCAGGGCCGTCGGTGGTCGTGCTCCCGGCGGTGCTGCGGATGTTCGCGCCGACGCACGTGGGCACGAGCTGATCACTCGTTCGGCTGCCTGTCACCTCGGACGGACGGTATGTTCCCGGAGGTCACAGCTGTACAGGCCAGACCGCTGTCAGAGGCGACGACTACTCTGAGCACGGAGAGGAGGACAGCATGCTGCTGAGGTTCCGCGTCGCGAACGTGCGGTCCCTGCGCGAGGAGCAGGAGCTGTCCTTCGTGGCGCCCGAGAGGGAGCCCGGTGATGAACGCGGCGCGGCCAGAGAGGTGGAGCTGGCGGGCGGCAAGTCTGTCGCAGTGTTCCCTCTGGCCGGCATCTTCGGGGCCAACGCCTCCGGCAAGTCGAACGTCCTGGCCGCACTGGTCGACATGCGCAACGCCGTACTCAATTCGTACGCCCGCTGGGCCGCGTACGACGGCACCAGGCGCCACGTCTTCGCGCTGGACCCGGCGGCGGACGCCGAGCCCAGCTTCTTCGAGGTCGACTTCGTGCTCGACGGCGTTCGCTGGACGTACGGCTTCGAGCTGGGGCCGACCCGCGTCGAAGCCGAATGGCTGCACAGCTACCCGCGCGGTCACCGCCAGGTGTGGCTCGACCGGGACGCCGCGCGGTCGGATGTCTACGAATGGCCGGGCAACCGGGTGAAGGACCGTGCACAACTCGCGCGGCGTACCCGCCCGAACGCGCTACTGCTCTCCACGGCGGGCACGGACAATCACCCGCAGCTGTCCCCCCTCTTCCATTGGTTCCGCCGCAACCTTTGGCTGATCAATCCGGAGGACGAACGGGCACAGCGCGAGGCGTTCACCAGAAAGGAACTTTCCGGAGCCCGGGCACGCCGCATCGAAGAACTGTTGCGCGTGGCCGACCTCGGAATCACCGGAACCGAAGTGGTCGACGACGGCAGGGGCCGGACGACGGTGAAGCTGGTCCACCGCTCGGGCACGGGCGAGGTCGCCTTCGACTGGCAGACGGAGTCGTTGGGAACCCGCTCCTGGTTCGCCCTCCTCGGCCCCATGCTGCTCGCCCTGGACGAGGGCGCGGTGCTCCTGGTCGACGAACTGGACGCCAGCCTGCACCCGCGCTTCGCCGCCGAAGTCGTCCGGCTCTTCCACGACCCGCTGGCCAATCCGCACGGCGCACAGCTGCTGTTCACCTCGCACGACCCGTCGGTGCTCACCACGCCGAGCGGCGGGCGGCTGCTGGACCCAGACCAGGTGTGGCTGACGGAGAAGGACAAGGACGGAGCCACGGAGCTCTATCCGCTGACCGCGGCGTCCCCGGGGGAGGACGAGGACTTGATGAGGTCGTACCTGGCGGGAGCCTTCGGAGCGGTCCCGTCTCTCCTGGAGGGGCAGATCGCCCGGCGCCTGCTGGCCGACCAGGGGCACACCGAGCACGAGGTGGGGCAGGGCTGATGGCGAGGACGAGGGGCAAGGACTCGCTGGGGCCGGCGCAGCGTCGCGGGCGGCGCAAGAGGGTCGTCCACGTCTTCACCGAGGGGCTGGTCACCGAACCCTCGTACATCGAGATCATCAAGCAGCACGGCGTCCCGGCCGACCCGGCGATGACCGTGGAGGTGCGCATCGCGAACGCCTCCGCGCCCGGTTCCCAGCGCAAGCCGCTCAAGCTGGTCGAGGCGGCGGTCAGGCTCATGCGGGACGAGCAGCGACAGGCGAAGCGCAGCGGCCTGGAGAAGAAGTACCTCCCCCAGGTCTGGTGCCTCTTCGACCGGGACGAGCACGAGGGCATCGAGACCGCGCTGAAGCAGGCACGCGAAGCGGACGTCCGGGTCGCCTTCTCCCACCCCTGCTTCGAGGTCTGGCGTCTGCTGCACCACAAGCCGGTGACCGGTACGTTCGGCGGGGTCTGCGGTCAGGTGACGACGAGACTGCCGTTCGCGAGGACGCCGAAGGACGCGGCGAACATCAAGCTGGTACTGCCGCACCAGATCACCGGAGGCTACGAGGACGCGAGGAAACGCGCCCTCCAGATGAACGCCCAGCATGGTGATCATGTGGCCCTCGTCAACCGTGACCCGTACACCGATGTGCACGAATTCGTGGAGCAAGGGCTCGGAATCGCCTCATACTGATCGTCTCCGGGCGTTGCTGTTCTGGGCGGGCGTGAATCCCGACCGGCATCGACAAGCGGATTTCGGTATGGCCCGGAGCGGCCGTAGGGTTCCTACGTCAGTCAGGTCGTAGGGAGTCGTACGTGGCCAAGCTCACGCTCGCGCAGTTGGAGCGGCATCTGTTCGCCGCCGCGGACATCCTCCGGGGGACGATGGACGCCTCGGAGTACAAGGACTACATCTTCGGTCTGCTCTTCCTGAAGCGGGCCAATGACGAGTTCGAGGCGGCACGGGAGCAGATCAAGGAGTACGCCACCAAAGAGCTGGGCCTCTCGGACGAGATGCTGGCCGGCTTCCTGGAGCAGGAGTCCGAGTACAGCCAGCGCGATGTGCTGTTCGTACCGAAGAACGCCCGCTGGAAGTGGATCTCGTCGGCCACCCACAACATCACCGAGGACAGACTGCGCCCGGCCCTGCAGGCGCTGGAAGGGCAGAACGCCAAACTCAAGGGCCTCTTCGACCACCTCGACTTCAACCGCATCGGCGGCTCCGGCGCCGCTGCGGGCGCGGCGAAACTCGCCGACCAGCGGCTGAAGCTGCTCATCGCGCACTTCGGTCGCGTTCGCCTGCGTACGGACGACTTCGAGTTCCCCGATCTGATCGGTGCCGCATACGAGTACCTGATCAAGGAGTTCGCGGACTCTGCGGGCCGCAAGGGCGGCGAGTTCTACACCCCGCGCGCCGTGGTCCGCATGATGGTCGAGCTGCTCGGCCCCAAGCAGGGCATGCGGATCTACGACCCGTGCGTCGGCTCGGGCGGCATGCTCATCCACGCCAAGGAGTACGTGGAGGAGCACGGCGGCGACACGTCGGACATGTTCTTCGCGGGCCAGGATGCCAACAGCGGCTCGTGGATCATGTCGACGATGAACATGGTCCTCCACGGAGTGCGGCGCTTCGACCTGCACACCGGGGACACGCTGGCCGAGCCGGCCCATGTGCCGAAGTCGGACGCGGACCGGTTCGACGGGGTGCTCAGTAACCCGCCGTTCTCGATGGACTACGTGCTCAGCGACATGGCGTTCCGTGCGCAGCGCACGACGTACGGAACGACGAGCGAGCGCGGCAAGGCCGACCTGATGTTCCTCCAGCACATGCTGTGGGAGACCAGGCAGGACGGTGGCCCGAGCGGGCACGGCGGCATGGTGATCACGGTTATGCCGCACGGTGTGCTGTTCCGGGGCGGCGGTGAGCAGGAGATCCGGGCGAAGCTCATCGAGGAGGACGCGATCGAGGCGGTCATCGGCCTCGCTCCGAACCTCTTCTACGGCACGGGCATCCCGGCCTGCATCCTGGTGCTGCGCCCGCCGGGCAGGAAGAACGAGGCGGACCCGAGGCGCGAGCACAAGGTGCTGTTCATCAACGCCGACCGGGAATTCCACGCGGAGCGTGCACAGAACGTGCTGCTGCCCGAGCACGCCGAAAAGATCACCTCCACCTTCCACAGGTACGCGGAGGTGCCGGGTTTCTCGCGGGCCGTGCCCATCGAGGAACTGCGCGCCAACGACTACAACCTCAACATCCGCCGCTACGTGGACAACACGCCGCCGCCGGAGCCGCAGGACGTTCGAGCGCACCTGGTGGGCGGTGTACCGCGCGCGGAAATCGAGGCGAAGAAGGAACTGCTCGACTCGTACGGGATCGCGCTGACCGATCTGTTCGCGGAGCGCGATCCGGTGGACGAGAAGTACGTGGACTTTCTGCCGGAGGGGGAGCGGCCGAACGCGGCAAGACTGGCGGAGCTGGCCCGGCCGAGCGAGGACGCGCTGCGGACGGCCTTCGACAAGTGGTGGGCGGCGGAGGCGCGGCAACTGGAGGCGGTGGCGGCGACACCGGAACGCCTCGCGGACCTGACACCCTCGGAGCGCAAGGCCGCGCTGATGGCCGTGCGGGCGTCGTTGATCGAGTCGTTCGTGGAGCAGCTGGGCGGCGTTGGCCTGCTGGATCGCTATGCCCTGGCGGGAGCGGTGGCCGGCTGGTGGTACGAGGCCAAGTACGACCTGCTCGCCCTGTCGGAGAACGGGTTCGCGGGCGTCGTGGAC
The DNA here is from genome assembly GCF_040297165.1 of Streptomyces sp. NPDC001851. Taxonomy (NCBI): domain Bacteria; kingdom Bacillati; phylum Actinomycetota; class Actinomycetes; order Kitasatosporales; family Streptomycetaceae; genus Streptomyces; species Streptomyces sp. NPDC001851. Next base: position 19,227 of record NZ_JBEOYR010000013.1, read on the forward strand.
GGCTGGGTCGAAAACGTCGAGACGATGCTGGCGCCCGAGCAGGACCCGAAGTCGAAGAAGCTGAGGAAGCGGACTGCGGCTGAGCGCCGTCAGGCATACGACCACAAGGTGGTCGCGGCCATCGCCCCCGACTTCCTGGAGGAACTGGCGGCGGCTGACGCACGGAAGGCGGAGCTGGACGCGCGGTGGAAGGAGCTGAACGCGGAGCCGGAAGCCTCGGAGGAGGGTGACGGTGATGAAGGTGACGAGGACGCTGTCACACGCGAGGAAGTCGCCCTGAGCGTCGAGCAGCTCGCGGAGCTGGCCTCGGTGAAGAAGGAACGCACGAAGGCGGGCGCGCTGATCAAGCGGCTTGAGGCGGATTTCTGGTTCGAGCGGGCCTCTGGTGAGCAGCCCAAGTTGGGCGAAGAGCCGCCGAGGTTGTTCCGGGCGCGGGCGGCGCTGGGGGCCGAGGGGGAGCGGCGGGTGGTGTTGGATCTGCTGCGGGATGACCTTCTCGGGAAGCTGGACGGGCATGTGGTGCGCCGGAGGCGGGAGTTGGCCGAGACGTATGGCGTGTGGGAGGGCAAGTACGCCGTTTCGTTGCGGGAGATCCGGGCGAAGAGTGAGAAGGCCGCGGAGACGCTGGATGGGTTCCTGAAGGAGCTTGGCTATGCGTGAGCTTCGGCCGGGGTGGGCGCTTACGAGAGTCGGAGACCTATTCGATATGCAGCTGGGCAAGATGCTGAGTAAGGAGGCGTCGTCCGGACCGGAACAGCGTGCATACCTCACCAACAAGAACGTCCAGTGGAACCGGTTGGATTTCGACGAGCTGAACTATATGAGTTTCAGTGAGTCGGAGCGCAGGAAGTTCCGGTTGATTCCCGGGGACTTGCTAGTTACTGAAGGAGGGGAAGTCGGGCGTACGGCGATTTGGGAGGGGCAGCGAGCAGAATGCTACTTCCAGAAGTCACTGCATCGGCTGCGTAGCCGGGGTGCGATTGATCCGCTCTATATGCTGTACTACATGGATCACGCTGCGCGTCATGGCCTCTTCGTTGATGGGGTCAGCCGGACGAGTATTGCGCATCTCCCGCAGGATAAATTCGCTGAACATCTGGTTGCGCACCCTATTGAACTGGATGAGCAGCGGAGAATTGTGGGTTTGATTGAAGATGTATCGGCGCAGGAGCGCGCCATTGAGGCGTCAATTGCGAAGCTGCAGAGTCTGCGGCAAGGGATTCTGAAGACTTTCATGAACAGGCTATCCAGCGGCGAGACACCCGTTGAATGGTTGCCGGTACGCGATGTGGGAAGTGTGCGTATGGGCAAGCAGTTGTCGCCCGACAGTCAAAAGGTCGGCGGACAATTTCCTTACCTGCGCGTAGCCAATGTGCTCGCTGGCCACATTGACTATTCGGACGTGAAGACGATGGGGTTCACGCCAGTCGAACGATCTACTTACGAGCTTTTGCCCGGCGACGTCCTTCTCAATGAGGGGCAGAGTCTGGAATTGGTCGGGCGCAGCGCAATCTACCGTGGTGCGGCGGGGGATTTTTGCTTCCAAAACACTCTTGTGCGGTTCCGAGCCACACAAGCCTTGGATCCTGAATATGCGCAGTTGGTATTCGAGTATTGGCGTCAGGTTGGAGTGTTCGCTGGCATTGCGAAGAAAACCACAAGTATTGCTCATCTGGGTAGCGAGCGATTCGGGGCGCTCGAATTTCCGCTCGTCTCCTCTCGGAAGCAGACTGAACTGGTTTCGGCAGTTGCCGCATGTGATAGAAGTATAGAGGGTGGGAGAGGGGCATTCCGCAAGCTGCAACTGCTCAAGCAGGGCCTTGTGGATGATCTGCTGGTGGTGAATCGGTGAGTACTGGTTGAGTAAGAACTGGGAAACGTGACAGCGGCCTTTACACGGAAGGGGCGCCGTCGCCAGCCCTCAGGTGTTGAATTCGCCGTCCTTGATGGCTGTGACGAACACTGACCAGTCGGTGGCAGAGAAGATCAGTGCTGGGCCCTGCGGAACCTTGGAGTCGCGGATGGGAACGCCCGAGGGGTATCCGTCGAGGACTTCGAGGCAGCTGTTGGCCTCGGTTCCGCTGTAGGACGACTTGCGCCAGCTGCTCCGTGTGCCTGCACTCGGGATGGTGTGCTCAGTCATGGTGTCCATAGTCCTTCGCTGTCGCCCGCAACAGGGCAAGTGACTCTTGTAGCGGCAACGCGTCGCTCAGTGCGAGATGGTAGGCGCCCTGAAGCCGTTCGACGACGGCGGGGGAGTCATGAACCTTGCCGATCTGTAGTCCCTCGGAGTACGCCACCGGAGGTTGGTCCTCGAACCACATGAGCGTCAGTGTGCTGTTCAGGATCTGATAGGCGCCGACGCTGTACGGAATCACGTGTGTGCGTACTCGCCTGTTCTCCGTCAGGCGGACAACGTGCATGATCTGTTCTGCCATTACTGCCGGGCCGCCGACGGGGCGCCGCAGCACGGCCTCGTCTAACAGCGCCCACACGACGGGCGTCACCGGGCTGGCGAGGATCTTCGAGCGCTCAAGGCGTGTGACGACGAGCCTGTCACATTCCTCGTCACTCGCAGGGGGGTATCCAACACTCAGCAGGGCGCGGGCGTACCTCTCCGTCTGCAAGATGCCAGGTACGAAGGTGGGTGCGAACTCCCGGATCGCCGTGGCCTGCTGTTCGAGTTGCCTGGCTGCTTCGAAGTAGTCTTCCATCGCTGCGTCGTCCTGTGGCAGGAAACTACTCAGCACATCCCCCGTGTTCAGAGCCCTGTCCAGGCGTCGAGCGTCCTCCTTCGAAGGAGTGCGACGCCCCGCCTCGATGTGGGCGATGTGGGAACGGGTCATGACCGCCATGTCGGCCAGTTGCTGTTGCGTCAGTCCCGCCGCCTCGCGCTGCTGCTTGAGCCAGTCACCGTACGTGGTGCTCACGGCCAACTCCCTTGTGACAAATTGCTGGTCACACCCAACCCCCTGGCGAGCCTAGCCTCCTCCGTCTCACTCTGTGAGTGCATCGCTACAGAACGCGATACCCCCGCGATCGCGCGACCGGTCCGGGGGCGTGGCCATCAACGAACTCACGGAAGTTGACGACATGAGTCACCGTAGCGCCCGTCTCTTCAAGCCGCTGCTCCGGATCATGGGCCGCTCGTCCCAAGGCGCGCGCCCAAGCGCTGTCTCCGCTGCCGTCGATCGGCCGTGCCGGTGCCTCGACTCCTCTTATACCGAATCCCCGTACGCCAACGGACCGACCATCCATCACACCGGTTACCGGCCCCCGATGGCGTCGGCGACGGTCGCCTTGTTCGGGATCGGCATGGGGTCGGTCGGCATGCACGCGGCAGGCACGGAGGTCACCAAGTGAAGAGCGGCGTCACCGGTGCTCAGGGCATGAGTAGCTCGCGCCTGCTGCCCTGGGCCGGCTCGGAGGGCAAGCCCTGTTTCCTCGTAGGTGACGGGACCGGTTACCTCTCTCGCGTCGCCGACACGATCGAGACCGTGCAACTTGGCATGGCGGCTGACCTCCTTGATCACGCCACCGACATGCTCGCCGACCGCAAGACCACTGCCGCGCAACTCCACTTCCTGGCATCTCGGATGGTCGAGGCTCTCCGCGACGTCTGCCGTATCGCGGAGAGCCGGGGTGCCCGCCTCCTTCCACCCGCGTACGAGGGTCTCGACGACATCGACGTTTCTGACGACGTCGAGAGCCCCGTACCGGAAGACTGACCCCTGGCAACGCCGCCGTCCCTCGCACAGGGTGGGGTCCTCACGCGGAAGTGCCCCACCCCCGCTAGGCCGGATCCCTACCGCCCCCGCCCGCCCAAGGCGCAGAATGGATCACCTGGGGTGGGTAGGCAACGTGGGGGAAGGCGCGACGCATGGCAGTACAGGTCGAGCGGGACGAGGTGGAGCGGCCGTTCGTGCAGCAGCTGACGGCGATGGGCTGGACGCACGTCCCCGGTACTGACGTCGGCACACTCGACATCGGCACACCGCTCCTCGTTGACACGCTCAAGGACGCGCTTCGGCGTATCAACGTCCGGGCGACGGACCGCGAACCGTGGATGGACGACTCCGATGTCGCCCGCTCCATCGCGGAGCTGGCGTCCGTCCCGCTCGGGCAGGGCATCGCGCAAGCCAACTTCGACGCCACCGACCTGCTGCTCAGCGGATACGTCCTCACCGGGCCCTCCGCCGCGCACGGCGGCGCCTCCGCCACCGTGCAGTACATCGAGTGGCACCCAGATCACGTTGGGCTCAACGACTTCACTGTCGTCGACCAGCTCCGCGTCAAGAACCGTTCTGGTGACGTGTCGATACTCGATGTCGTCCTCTTCGTGAACGGCATCCCCCTCGTCGCCGTCGAGTGCAAGAGCCCCGATCTCGCCGACCCCGTACGCAGCGCCATCCTCGACCTGCGGCACTACGCCGGCGACCCGATCGAGGACGACGAACGCGCCGGGACCGACCTCCCGCTCCCCGGCGGCGTACCGGAGCTGTTCCGTACCGTGCAGTTGCTGGTCGCCGCGACCGGCGAGACCGCTCACCTCGGAACCGTCACGTCCACGCCCGACCACTACTATCCGTGGCGCAGCGTCGCCCCGGAGAGCGAGAGCACGCTTCGGACCGAGCTGCCCGGTCACACGGGCAAGCTGACCGAGCAGCACAAGCTGATCGGCGTCGTCCTGCGGCCCGCCGCCCTGCTCAACTTCGTTCGGCACTACGTCATCCCGCTGCCTGTCGAGACCGACTCCGGCGCCGTGCGGACCGTCAAGGTGGTCGCCCGCCACCAGCAGTACAGGGCCGCGGAGAAGGCCATACGGAAGCTGCTCACCGGCCGCCCGCGCGGCGGCCCGGTCCTCGACGACGAGCGCGGCGGTGTCATCTGGCACACGCAGGGCTCCGGCAAGAGCCTGACGATGACCTTCCTGGTGCGTCGGGTCCATCTGCACCCGAAGCTCAGCGAGTTCACGGTCGTGATCGTCACCGACCGTACGCAGTTGCAGGACCAGCTCTCCGAAACCCTGAAACTGAGCGAGTCGGACGTCGAGACGGCCGAGACCCGCACCCAGATGGAAGGGCTGCTGAGGGACGGTGGACGGCGCGTCGTCTTCGCCATGATCCAGAAGTACGGTGGCGGGTTCACCTTCGCAGCCGAGGCGGAGGGCGACGGTGACGACCGGGATCTCGCCGGCGAGTACAAGGCCGCCGAGCAGGCCAGGAAGGGCAAGCGTCGCAAGAGCCCGCCGCCGGTCCCGAACTTTCCTGAGTGCAACACCTCGCCCGACATCCTCGTGCTCGTGGACGAGGCCCACCGCTCGCACACCAGTGTCCTGCACGCCGCTCTGCGAAAGGCCATCCCGAACGCCGCGAAGATCGGGTTCACGGGTACGCCCATCATCACCGGCGAGGAGTCCGACACCCGCCGTATCTTCAGCGGCGGCCCGGACAAGGGCTTCCTGGACGAGTACCGGATGGAGGACGCCGAACGCGACGGCGTCGTCGTCCGCATCCGCTACGAGGGGCGCACCGGCGAGGGCAAGGTCCAGGACAAGGACGGCCTGGACCGCTCCTTCGAGGACTTGATCCGCGATCGCAGTGACGAAGAGCGTGCCGCCCTGCTCAAGCGCTGGCCCACCGAGCGTGACGTAGCCGAGTCCTGGCCGATGATCTGCAAGAAGGCCGAGGACATGCTGGAGCACTGGGTGTGCTGGGTGCTGCCCGGTGGCGGGTTCAAGGCCCAGATCGCGGCCGTCAGCCGGAAAGCCGCCGTCGAGTATCACCATGCTCTGCGTCGAGCGCGTGACCAACTCCTCGCGGATCTCGCCGACTTCAAACCGGAGTCAGTTCAGGGGATACCGGTCAAGGAGCTGCCCCAGCGTCTTCGCTACCTCTACCAGGCCTACGAGTACCGGGAGCTCCTCCGTCGCATCGACTTCGTACCCGTCATCTCCCCGGGCGCGGAGCGCAAGCGCCGCAAGTGGCTTCACTGGACCGATCCGAACCGGCAGAAGGCTTACATCGAACGCTTCCACGAGGCGTTCCCGCATCTGCCGCCCGAGCCGGACTGGGTCGCCTTCACTCCCTTCAACGCGCCCGAGCCGGACATTCCGGAGGACGGTCTCGGGGCCGACACCCCCTGGTCCGACACGCCCACCGGGGAGCCGGAACCGCCCCAGGGACCTTCGAAGGCCGACATCCCCGACCCGGTGCACCCGGAGAGCCCCATCGCCTTCCTGATCGTGAAGTCGATGCTGCTCACCGGATTCGACGCCCCGCGCGAGCAGGTGCTCTATCTCGACCGGCCGATCCGTGACGCCGAGCTGCTCCAGGCCGTCGCCCGGGTCAACCGGCCCGCGCCGGGCAAGGAGGTCGGCTACGTCGTCGACTACTACGGAGTCTTCGAGCACCTCTCCAGCGCGCTCGCCGACTACCGGCAGGCCGACGTCGACGACACCATGCTCAGTCTCTCCGAGGAGGTCGGAGACCTGGGGCCCGCAGCCGACAGGGTGCGCACCTACCTGAGCGGACACGGTGTCGTGGACGCGGACCTCACCGACCTCGCCCGGCTGCGCGGCGCCGTGCTGGCCTTCGAGGACGAGACGGTGCGCCTCGGCTTCGACGAGGTGTTCCACGAGTTCCTGGCCGTCCTGGAGCGAGTGCTGCCGCACGAGGACGCGCTGGACTACCTGGCCGACGCCCGGCGTTGGGGAATGCTGCAGAAGCGCATCCGGCGGCTGTACCGGGACGACACGGGCGGGACGTTCACCCTGCGCCGGTACGGCCGGAAGGTTCGGGCGATGATCGCCGACCACCTGGAGGGGCCCAAGATCGAGCAGGTCATCCCTCCTGTGTCCCTCACCTCGCCCGCCTTCGACGACATGGTGCGCGAGCTGCCCCCGCGCGAGGCCGCAGCCGAGATGGGGCACGCCCTCCGGTTCCACCTGGAAGAACGGGTCAGGAGGGAGGACCCGGAGAAGTACGACAGGCTCTCCGAGCGACTGGAGGAGATCCTCAAGCAGATGCCCGGCCGCTTCGAGGAGCAGGTGGAGGAGTTCGAAACGCTCATCGAGCAAGCTCGTCAGGAGGACGAGGAGGACCCGGCACTTGCCGGCCTCAGCCCGCTGGAACAACGCGTCCACCGGCTCCTGGACCAGCTGCTGGAGGACAACCTGGGTGTCGAGGGAGGCGGGCGGGACACGCGCTCTCTGGTCGTCGCCGTGTGCGATACGGCGGCGAGCGTGATGTCCAAGGCCTCTTACCAAGGGCAGCACCAGGACATCAACCTGCTCGCGAATGGGATCAAGACACAGCTGATCCGTGGTGGACTCAGGCCCGCGACCCCCGACTGGGGGCCGATCACCAGCATCTCCCAACGGCTCGCCGCCTACGCGGAGAACAACCGGCAGCAGTTCCTGGCTCGGGCCAGGGGAGAATAGAGCGCGTGACCGCGCTCGCCGAGAAACGCCAGGACCGGACAGCTGTCGATGGTGACTGGGTCTCCGTCGACGGTCTCTCCCTGCGCGTGCGCGCGAGTGCCCGCAGGAAGAGGTTCGCGCTCACCGTGGAGCCGGACGCGACCCTGACGCTGCATGTTCCCGAAGGGCGTCCGACGGTGGAGGCCGAGGGCTTCGTACGGGCACATAGGGAGTGGGTGGTCGCGAAGCTCGGTCAGCGGGAGCGGACTCGCCCACTGAATCCCGCCAAGCGGCTGTCGGAGGGTGAGGTCTTCCGCTACCTAGGGCGAACGTACCGCCTGGCCGTGTCGGACAGCACGCCGGGAGACGGCAGGGTCCGACTGATCGCGGGGCGGCTGGTCATCGCCCGCAAGCACACCGAGGACGCTGCGGAAGGGCGTACGGCGCTCGTCGACTGGTACTGCCGTGCGGGACGGGCCTGGGCCGGTAACCGGCTTCAACCCTGGGCCGCCCGCATGGCCGTGGGCGAGCCAGAGCTGGATGTGCGGGACCTGGGGCAGAAGTGGGGTGCGTACCAGCCGGGCGACGAGGCCAGTGGGCAGGGACGGATGAGCCTGGGGTGGCCGCTCTTCCAACTGCCCATGCACCTGGTCGACTACGTCATCGTGCACGAATTGGCGCATGTGAAGGTGTCGGGGCACGGAGCGGGATTCTGGCGGCTGGTGAGGCTCGCGTTGCCGGAGTACGAGGAACGCCGCGCCGAGCTTGACGAGCTGGGGCGTCGTATGTGGATGGGGGAGATCGAGCCGCGGTGATCCAGCACACGGTGCGACGCGGGACAGGCGCGGCCTCCGACCGTGGACCGTCGGCGGTGCGCTCTAGTCGATGCTGACCCGCCCCGACTACGTCGCCTGGCGGAGTCCTTCGGCGTCCCCGGGGTCCGTACGACCCCGGAGACCGTGGGAACTGGCCGACGCGGTGTCGAGCGGGCGCGCCGCGGGCGGGCGTAAGTCGGGCGGGCGCGCCCTCACACAGGGGTAGGGGCGGAGCCGCGGACGTTCGCCGTACGTCAGGGGTTCCCGGCCGGTGCCAGGACCGCGGCCGCCAGATGGTCGCGGAACCAGCGGTGGCCCGGGTCGGCCGCGTTGCGGGGGTGCCAGGCCATCCCGAGGTCCAGGGGCGCCAGGTCCAGGGGGATCGGGAAGGTGCGCAGGCCCAGCGCGGCGATGGTGCCGGGGAGCCAGTCGGGCAGGGTGAGCGCGACGAGGTCGGTGTCCCGGGCCAGCATCAGCGCGGCCGTGTAACCGGGCACGACCACCGCGGTCCGGCGCCGCAGTCCGAGGTCCGCGAGCGCGCGGTCGATCGGGCCGGTGCGCCTGCCGAGCCGGGAGACGCCGATGTGGTCGGCCGCGGCGAAACGGCGGGCGTCGATCCGCCCGTTGAAGAGGGGATGACCGCTGCGCGCGACACCGACCAGGTGCGCGCGCCTGAGCTGCCGGGTCCGGATCTCGGGATCCAGATGGTCCAGGACGCCCAGTTCGACGTCGACCAGCCCCTGCCGCAGCGCGGGGCCGCCCTCCACTGCCTCCGGCAGGAAGACCACGTCCACGTGCGGGGCCTCCGCGTGGACCCGGTCGGTCAGGGTTCCGGCCAGCCCCGTCAGCAGCAGGTCGGTGGCCTGCACCGTGAACGTGCGCCGCAGGTGCACCGGCTCGAAACCGGCCCCCGGCCGGAGGACGTCGTCGCAGCCGCGCAGCAACGCGGCCACCTTCTCGCGGAGTTCCAGCGCCCGCGGCGTCGGCACCATCCGCTGGCCCGCGCGGACCAGCAGCGGATCACCGACGGCACGGCGGAGCCGGGCCAGGGTACGGCTGGCCGCCGCGGGCGAGGTGCCGAGCCGCTCGGCGGCGCGGGTCACGCTGTTCTCCTGGAGCAAGGCGTCCAGGGCGCGCAGCAGATTGAGATCCATGACCGTTCCTGAGCTGCGTTCTCACGTCCGAGGCAATGATCGCTTGCCGATCTTTGCATTGCCGCGGAATTCCCCGGTGCGGAGGGTGGAGGTGTCCACGCAATCCGGATGAGCCCAGTGACGAGGAGTCACCCGTGCACTCACCTGTGCGTCAGCAGTCACCCCGTGCCGGACGAGAAGGCGATGTGCTGGCCGTGGCCAGCCAGAGCGGGCCGGCGGTCGCGTTCTACGACGCCTCCTGCGACCGGCACCTCGGTACGACCGAAGTCCCGGCCCAACCCCATGAGTTGTGCTTCGACCCGGCGCAGCGGCTGCTGTGGTGCAGCAGCACGTACCGCTCGGGCGCCTACCACGCCAACACCGGCCGCAGCACCGAGCTGACCGCCATCGATCCCGACACCCGCCGGATCGTGGAGGTCGTCGACCTGGCCCCCGAACACGCCCCGCACGGGCTGGCCCTGGACGCGGCACGCGGCCGTCTCCACGTCAGCGTGGAGGGAGCGGCGGACCGGCCCGGCGGCGTCGTGGTGATCGACACCGCCACCCGCCGGCCCGTGGGCAGGATCGGCACCGGTGCACCCGGACCGCACTGGTTCGCCGTCGATCCGACGGGGCGGACGGGCTACGCCGCCAACAAGGAGGCGCCGTTCGTGTCGGTGGTCGACCTCGAACGCGGCGCGCTCACCGGGAAGGTGGCGGTGCCGGGCAGCGAGGGGCTCGCCGTCTCCGCCGACGGCGCGCACGTCTTCGTCGCCGCCCCGTACGCCGGTGCCGCCGAGGGCCGGACGCCCGGCATCCGGGTGATCGACACCGGCACGCTGTCCGTGACCGCCGTCCTGCCGACGGAGCACGTCGTCATGCCGGTGCACCTGACCTCGACGGGCGCACTGCTCACCGGCGAGGTACGCACACAGCCCGGCTCCGGCCGCCAGGTGCCGGGCCGCCTCACCGTGTTCTCGGCCGCCACCCGCGAACGCCTCGGGGAAGTCGAGGTGGGACCGATGCCGTTGACCATCCGGTCCTCCCCTGACGGCCGGCTCGCCTATGTGGCCTGCGTCGTCTCCTCCACCGTCCACGTGATCGACCTGGAGACGCTGCACACCCTGACCCGGCTGCACATCGCCAGTCACGGCGAACCGGGAGCGCACGGGCTGGCGTACATCCCGCGCCCGGCCTGAGGACGGCGTTCCCTCGTCCGCCGCCCGGAGACGCCCAGCAGCCTCGGCGTCCCGCGCGGCGGTCCGGTCCGCGCAGCGATCTCCAACTCCTGGTGTGGTCCGAGTGGTTCGGGGGGACGCGGTGCCCCAGGAGGCGAATCGTCACCCCCCGCCCGCCCGTTGGAACCCCCGTCCTGGGAACATGCGTACAACTTCCGGCCGCCCCGGTGAGTCAACCCCACAGGCGCCGGTATCGCGCCCACACGACGTTCCCAGGGGGACCCTCCATGATCCACCGCATGAGCCGACGCGCCAGAGTGCTGACGGCAGCCGTCGGCGCCGGCGTGCTCATACCCACCGTGGCCGCCGCCGTCCCGGCCGCCGCGACCACGCCCGCCGTCAGCTGTACGTCGGCCAAGGCGGGCCTCGCCGCCACGCTGCAGAAGGACATCACGGCCGCCCTCGCGAACCGCAGGGGCACGGTCGCCATCGGCCTGTACGACCGCAGCACCAGCACCACCTGCACCCTGCGCGCCACCAGCTCCTACGACTCGGCCAGCACCGTCAAGGTCACCGTGCTCGCCACGCTGCTGTGGGACGCCAAGAAGCACAACCGGTACCTGACCGACCGGGAGACCTCGCTCGCCAAGGCCATGATCACCCAGTCGGACAACGACGCGACGACCGCGCTGTGGAAGCAGCTGGGCACGACGAAGATCAAGGGCTTCCTGGCCGCCGCCGGGATGACCAGGACGGTGCCGGGCGCTGACGGCTACTGGGGCCTGACCCAGGAGAACGTCACCGACGAGCAGAAGCTGCTGGGGCTCCTCACCGCCAGGAACAGCGTGCTGAGCGACAACGCCCGCGCCTACATCCTGAAGCTGATGAGCCAGGTGGTCTCCGACCAGCGCTGGGGCACCCCGGCCGGCGCGCCGTCCACGGTCTCCGTGCACGTCAAGAACGGCTGGCTGCAGCGCGCGACGCACGGCTGGCGGGTGCACAGCCTCGGCACCTTCAACGGCGCCGGCCACGACTACATGATCTCGGTGCTGACGCAGGACGACAGCACCATGGACTACGGCGTCACCACCATCCAGAACGTCGCCAAGGTCATCCACAGGGACCTGGTGCCGACCACGCCCGGCACGGCCGTGTACACCCCGACCAGCGAGCCCAGCGAGGCGTTCGTCGCGGTGCCGCCGCAGGGCTGAGAACCGTACCCGCGAGCAGCCGCGACGGACCGGCACCCGCGGGCGAACCGCACCCGGCAATTGTTGCGGCGGGATGAAATCGGCCCCCATCCGCGTTGGTGTCTTCCGGCAGACCAGGACAACGGGAAGGCACCGGCGTGGCAGCGCAACGGGGATGGGCACGACGTCTGGCGGCATACGCCTGGCGGTATCCGAAGGACGTCGTCCTCGCCCTCGGCTCGTCCCTCGCCGGCATGGCCGTCATGGCCGTGGTCCCGCTGATCACCAAGGTGATCATCGATGACGTCATCGGGAACCACACCCGCTCGATGGGCCCCTGGGCCGGCGCCCTCATAGCCGCCGCCCTGCTCGTCTACGTCCTCGCCTACATCCGCCGCTACTACGGCGGCCGGCTCGCCCTCGACGTCCAGCACGACCTGCGGACCGAGATGTACGGCACGATCACCCGCCTCGACGGCCGCCGCCAGGACGAGCTGTCCACGGGGCAGGTGGTCGGCCGGGCCACCAGCGACCTCCAGCTGATCCAGGGCCTGCTCTTCATGCTCCCGATGACGCTCGGGAACGTCCTGCTCTTCCTGATCTCCCTGATGATCATGGCCTGGCTGTCGCTGCCGCTGACCCTGGTCGCCCTGGCCGTGGCACCGGCCCTGTACGGGATCGCCAAACGCAGCCGCAGCAGGCTCCACCCCGCCACCTGGTACGCCCAGGCCCAGGCCGCCGCCGTCGCGGGCGTGGTCGACGGCGCCGTCAGCGGCGTACGCGTGGTGAAGGGCTTCGGGCAGGAGGAGCAGGAGACCGGGAAGCTCCGGGAGGTCGGCCGCCGGCTCTTCGCCGGACGGCTGCGCACCATCCGGCTGAACAGCAGGTACACCCCCGCCCTGCAGGCCGTGCCCGCACTCGGCCAGGTCGCCATGCTGGCCCTCGGCGGCTGGCTGGCCGTGCGCGGGCACATCACGCTCGGCACGTTCGTCGCCTTCTCCAGCTATCTCGCCCAGCTGGTCGGCCCGGTGCGCATGCTCGCGGTGGTCCTCACCGTCGGCCAGCAGGCCCGGGCCGGCACCGAGCGCGTCCTGGAGCTGATCGACACCGAGCCGACGATGCGGGACGGCACCAGGACACTGCCCGCCGACGCGCCCGCGACCGTCGAGTTCGACGACGTGTCCTTCGGGTACGACCACGAGCGCCCGGTGCTGGACGGGCTGAGCTTCGAGATCCGGCCCGGCGAGACCTTGGCCGTCGTCGGCTCCTCCGGCTCCGGCAAGTCCACCCTCTCCCTGCTGCTCCCGCGCTTCTACGACGTCACCCACGGCGCCGTCCTGATCGGCGGCCACGACGTCCGCGAGCTGACCCTCGATTCACTCAGGGCCGCCATCGGGCTCGTCCCCGAGGACTCCTTCCTCTTCTCGGACACCGTGCGCAACAACATCGCCTACGGCCGCCCGGACGCCACCCGGGAGCAGATCGAGGCCGCCGCCCGCGCCGCCCAGGCCGATCGTTTCATCGCCGAGCTTCCCGAGGGCTACGACACCAAGGTCGGCGAGCAGGGCCTGACCCTCTCCGGCGGCCAGCGCCAGCGCATCGCGCTCGCCCGCGCCCTGCTCACCGACCCGCGGCTCCTCGTCCTCGACGACGCCACCTCCGCCGTCGACGCCCGCGTGGAGCACGAGATCCACGAGGCCCTCAGGCACGTCATGGAGGGCCGTACCACGCTGCTCATCGCCCACCGCCGCTCCACCCTCAACCTCGCCGACCGCATCGCCGTGCTCGACGGCGGCCGGCTCGCCGACCTCGGCACCCACGAGGAACTCCAGCAGCGGTCCGCGCTGTACCGGCGACTGCTCACCGACCCGGACGAGCTGGGCGGGGTCTCGCCGGGGCACGCCGAGCCCGCCCTGCCCCCCGAGGACACCTCCGTCCGTGAGGAGCTGGACGCCGAGTTCGACGCCGAGCGGGGCGTCACACCCAGGCTGTGGACCGGCGACCGCACCCCCAGGGACCAGGCGCTCAGCGGCACCCCCGCCACCCCGGAACTCCTCGCCCAGGTGGAGGCGCTGCCGCCGGCCACCGACACCCCGGACGTCGACGAGGCCCGGGCGGTCCGCCGCGAGGACTCCTACGGCCTGCGCCGCCTGCTGCACGGCTTCGGCGCGCCCCTCCTGCTCAGCCTGCTGCTGGTCGCCGTGGACGCGGGCGCGGGCCTGCTGCTGCCGGTGCTGATCCGGCACGGCATCGACTCGGGTGTGAGCAAGATGGCGCTCGGCGCGGTGTGGGCGGCCTCGCTGGTCGCGCTGCTGACCGTGCTGGTGCAGTGGGCCGCGCAGATCGGCGAGACCAGGATGACCGGCCGTACCGGCGAGCGGGTGCTGTACGCGCTGCGGCTGAAGATCTTCGCGCAGCTCCAGCGGCTCGGGCTCGACTACTACGAGCGCGAGCTGACCGGCCGGATCATGACCCGGATGACGACGGACGTCGACGCCCTGTCGACCTTCCTGCAGACCGGCCTGGTCACGGCGTTCGTCTCGGTCGTCACCTTCTTCGGCATCATGGCCGCCCTGCTGGTCCTCGACCTCCAGCTCGCCCTCGTGGTCTTCGCGACGCTGCCCCCGCTGATCGTCGCGACCTTCTTCTTCCGCCGGGCGAGCGTGAAGGCGTACGAACTCGCCCGGGAACGCGTCTCCTCCGTCAACGCCGACCTGCAGGAGTCGGTCGCCGGGCTGCGGATCGTGCAGGCCTTCCGGCGCGAACGGGACGGCGGGCGGCGGTTCACCGAGCGCAGCGACAGCTACCGGCGCGCCCGCATACGCGGCCAGTGGCTGATATCGGTCTACTTCCCGTTCGTGCAGCTGCTGTCCTCGGTGGCGGCGGCGAGTGTGCTGATCGTCGGCGCGCACCGGATCGAGGCGGCCACGCTGACGACCGGCGCCCTGGTCGCGTACCTGCTCTACATCGACCTGTTCTTCGCCCCGGTCCAGCAGCTCTCCCAGGTCTTCGACGGCTACCAGCAGGCCACGGTCTCCCTGGGCCGCATCCAGGAGCTGCTGCGCGAGCCGACGTCCACGAAGCCGGCGGACGAGCCCCTTGAGGTGCCGTCCCTGCGCGGTGAGATCGCCTTCGAGGACGTGCACTTCGCATACGGCGCCGCCGAGGGGACCGACGCGGCGCTGACCGGCATCGACCTGACGATCCCCGCCGGGCAGACGGTGGCCTTCGTCGGCGAGACCGGCGCCGGCAAGTCGACCCTCGTCAAGCTCGTCGCGCGCTTCTACGACCCCACCGCGGGGCGGGTCACGGTCGACGGCATGGATCTGCGCGCCCTGGACCTGACCGCGTACCGGCACCGCCTCGGGGTGGTCCCGCAGGAGGCCTACCTCTTCCCGGGCACGATCCGGGACGCCATCGCCTACGGCCGTCCCGACGCCACCGACGCCGAGGTGGAGGCGGCGGCGCGGGCGGTCGGCGCCCACGACATGATCGCCACGCTGGACGGCGGCTATCTGCACGAGGTCGCCGAGCGCGGCCGCAACCTCTCGGCCGGCCAGCGCCAGCTGATCGCGCTCGCCCGGGCCGAGCTCGTCGACCCCGACATCCTGCTGCTGGACGAGGCCACGGCCGCCCTGGACCTGGCCACCGAGGCCCAGGTCAACCAGGCCACCGACCGCCTGGCCGGCCGCCGTACCACGCTGGTGGTCGCCCACCGCCTGACCACGGCGGCCCGCGCGGACCGGGTCGTGGTGCTGGACCACGGCCGGGTCGCGGAGGACGGCACCCACGACGAACTCCTCGCCCGCGACGGCCGGTACGCCGCACTCTGGCGCACCTTCGTGGGCCGCCCCGAACCGGAGGAGCCGGTCACCGCGTCCCGCTGAGGTCGTTCCGAGGACCCTGTCGACGTGTGGTGCTGACGGTCGTGCAACCATCCGACATACGTCGTGCGTCCGTACATCCGTACGGCAATCGGGGGTGCACGACCACATACGGGGAGGACGACAGTGGACAGTGGTGGGATACGCCGGCGCCTGGCGCTCGGCGCGGCGGTGCTGGCCGCGACCGGAGTGCTCGGCTTCGTGACATCCGGCACCGCCCAGGCGGGCACGGCCAGTGGCTGCTCCGGGCACGAGGTGTGGACGCGGCAGTTCAGCAGCGGGGTCACCCACGTCTACAAGCGGGACGGCTACGTCTGCGCCGTCACCGTCGCCCGGAACCCGGGCAGAACCCAGACGATGTCCGTCAGCGTCCAGGCCCGGGGCGGCCGCCCGGTCGTCGACAAGGGGAGCTACCGGCAGCTCGCGGGCCCGGTGACGGTCCACGCCGGCCGCCGCTGCGTGTGGGTCAAGGGCTCGGTGGGATCGCGCGGGTCGGTCGACTCGGGCTGGATCCTGTGCTGACGAGCGGCCCGCCGGGAACGTCGTAGCCGGGTCCCGGGGGTACGCGGGCCCGTCTCACCGGCGCCGGCACCGCCATCTCGCGCGCCACAGGTATCCCCGGACCAGCACGTAGCCCAGGAGCCGCCAGCGGCCCAGCGGGCGCAGCAGATGACGCACCGTCCTGGCGGGCAGCCCGTGCACCAGGATCTCGCCGTCGGTCATGGCCATGAGTTCCCTCAGGCGAGCCCTCATGTACTCGACCGGGTCGCCCTTGCCGGGCGGGGTCTCCGCGCGCAGGATCGCCTCGTGGAGCCGTCGTTCGGTCTCCCCGCCGTCCGGCTGTCCCGTGAGGAGGCCGAGCAGGTGGTGCGCGGCGTCGAGCCGGCCCCAGGTGAAGTCGTAGTGGCGCCATTTCCTGCTCAGGAACGCGGCGAAGTGGTAGCAGCGCAGCCCGTACAGCTTCTTGCCGCCCAGGTCCACCGACCAGTCCTCGTCGAACAGGGGACCCATGTCGTCCGGGCCGAGCCGCAGGAACCGGAACACGGGGGAGAGTTTCTCCATGGCCCGCGCGGGAGGAGCGAAGGCCTGGGTGAGGACCTCCACCACGAGCATGGCGGCCACCACGTCCTCCGGCCGCTCCCACCGCTCGTAACGCCCGTCCGCGTGCGCCGTCTCCAGGAAGCGGCCCGCGGCCTCGCGCACCAGCTGCCCGGTCTGCGCCGGGACCGAGAGATCCGTGTACACCTTGTCGAGCCTCTGCGCCTCCTCCCAGGGGTCCGGCGGGCACTCGTCCCATCGCGTCCTGTCGCGTACGGCCTCGTTGACGGCGATGACCTTCAGCAGGCTGTCGTTGACGAACCGGATCGCGGCGCCGGCCCCGTCCTCCCGCGTCCGGTCCCCGGCCGCGCGTGCCGCGTCGAGCAGCCGGTGGAGCTGGAACAGCAGCCCCTGCAGCAGGCGTTCGGCGGGGATGAGGCCCCAGCGCCACTCCTGGAGGCCGGGCTCGCCGAGGCTCGTCGTGTCGGCGGGCGGCAGCCACAGCAGGTCCGCCTCAAGGATCTTCTGCAGGGTCGGCTCGTCGGGCACCTCGGCGGTTCTCAGCGCCGTCACCCGCGCATTGGTGACGGCGAGCCGCCGGCGCACGGCCATGACCCGGCCCCTGCGGTACTCGGCGTACAGCGCCTCCGCCGCCTTCCGCATGCCGTCCTCCTCCTCGTGGCCCCGGCCGGGGTGGAGAAGCCGCTCCAGCAGCTCGTCCTGGGATCTCGGGCCGCTGAGCTCCAGGCGGAGCTGCACGTCGTCGATCCCCGAACGGAAGTCGACCTCCTGGGGGTAGTTGAGCGCGCTCCAGGCCGCCGTCAGGATGCCGATGTCGGGGCACCGCTGGTTCTTGACCGCCTCGTCGCCCAGTACTCCGCCGGAGGGCACCACGAACATGAGGACACGCTCGGCCGGGCCGCCGCGGCGTTCGGTGATCTCGTCGAGCACGGGGGTGAACGGGGCGTTGTCGAGGACACCACCGTCCATCACGCAGCTCGCGGGGGCGTCGAGCCGTGTGTCCGGGTGGACCCGGTAGCCGAGGAGGGGATGCTCGCTGACCGGCTGGAAGGCGACCGGATAGCCGGCCGTGGCGCGCGCGGCCCTGGCCAGGACCTCGTCGTTGGTGCCGGCGAAGTCACCGCAGGCGGACTTCAGCTCCTCGACCTCCCACCCGGCCCCCTTCTCCACATAGGCGAACGTCTCGGGCTCGCTGCGGAACCGGTACATGCGGCGGTGGTCGCGCACGTCGAAGGCGCTGCCGGCGCTGTCCTCGTAGGCGCGGTGACGGCCGTCCAGCGCGGTGGCGGTGACGAAGAGGGTGACGGGTTCCGGACGCGGCTGCCGCCCCGGAAGCAGGCCGGCGAGGGCCTCCGTCACCTTTTCCTCGAACCAGCTTCCGTCGAGCAGGGTCTTCCTGGCCGCCCGGCGCCCGGTCCGGCACAGCTTGTCCAGTGAGGCGACCTTGAGCCACAGGTCGCGGAGGTTCACGAGCCGGGCTCCACGGGCGATGGCCGTGGCCAGCAGCAGGCCGTTGAGGCCGCCCGCGGACGTGCCGGAGACGATGTCGACCTTCACCTCGGCCCCGGCGTTCTCCGCCACCTCCTGCCAGATCCGGAAGACCTCGCGGTCCTCCGGCGGGACACTGCTCACGGGGTCGGGGTCCTTCCGGGACGCCCGCCGGAGCAGGTCCAGTTCATGCGTGACGCCGCCCATCCACACGGCGAGACTGACGCCGCCGTTCATCACCAGGGCGATGCGGTGTTCGGTCCTCGGCTCGGCGGAGCCGCGCCGTGCCACCAGGGCGTGCGCGCGGTGCAGCCGCTCGGAGATCGGCGTGCGCTTCCGGTCGTGCATGCGACCTCCTCCAGCGGGCCGGACGCCCGGACCGGGCCGAGCCTCGCTCGGGCCATGACGGCCCCAGCCTCGCCCGCCCCCGGGTCAGGCGCCACCGCGACGGTCCGTCCGGGCTACGGCGCGCCCCCTCTCCTGCGCCGGTGAGGGGCCCTTCTGCGGTTACTGTGCATTCCCTTGACGGAAAGAAACTTCCCGGATATTGGTGACTCCTCGGAAGTTTCCTTCAGCGGTTCTCCTCTGGAAGGAGCGCACGTGCCCGACACCAGCACGGGAAGCGACACCACGGGAAGCACGGGAAACACCGCACGGCCGTCCAGACGCGCCGTCCTCGCCGCCACCGCGGGCCTCACCGCCGCACTGACCGTACCGACGACCGCCCGCGCCGCCGCACCCGGTGACGACCGCCGGCTGCACGCCCTGATCTCCCGGATGACCCTTCAGGAGAAGGTCGGCCAGCTCTTCGTGATGCGGGTCTACGGCCACTCCGCCACCGCCCCCGACCAGGCCGACATCGACGCCAACCTCAAGGAGATCGGCGTCCGCACCGCCGCCGAGCTGATCGCGAAGTACCGGGTCGGCGGGATCATCTACTTCACCTGGGCCCACAACACCCGTGACCCGCGGCAGATCGCGGACCTGTCGAACGGCATCCAGCGGGCCTCGCTGGAGCAGCCGCGCGGGCTGCCGGTGCTCATCGCCACCGACCAGGAGCACGGCGCGGTCTGCCGGGTCGGCAAGCCCGCCACCCTCTTCCCGGGCGCGATGGCCATCGGCGCCGGGGGCTCCCGCTCGGACGCGCACACCCTCGGCCGGATCTCCGGCGCCGAGCTGCGCGCGATGGGCATCAACCAGGACTACTCCCCGGACGCCGACGTCAACGTCAACCCGGCCAACCCGATCATCGGCGTACGGTCGTTCGGCGCCGACCCGGACGCGGTCGCCGCGCTGGTGGCCGCCGAGGTGAGGGGCTATCAGGAGTCCCGGGTCGCGGCCACCGCCAAGCACTTCCCGGGCCACGGCGACACCGCCGTCGACAGCCACACCGGCTTCCCGGTCATCACCCACAGCCGGGACCTGTGGGAGAAACTGGACGCCGTACCGTTCCGGGAGGCGATCGCTGCCGGCATCGACTCCGTCATGACCGCGCACATCCAGTTCCCGGCCCTCGACGACTCCGGCGACCCGGCCACCCTCTCCCACCCGGTCCTCACCGGCATCCTGCGCGGCGAACTCGGCTACGACGGGGTGGTGATCACCGACTCCCTCGGCATGGAGGGCGTCCGCACCAAGTACGGCGACGACCGGGTGCCGGTGCTCGCGCTGAAGGCCGGCGTCGACCAGCTGCTCAACCCGCCGTACCTCGACGTGGCCTGGAACGCCGTACTGAAGGCCGTCCAGGACGGCGAGCTGACCGAGTCCCGGCTGGACGAATCGATCCTGCGCATCCTGCGCCTGAAGGCCCGGCTCGGTCTCCTCGACGACCCGCACACCGACCGGACCCGCATCGAGCGCACGGTGGGCACCGAGGCGCACCTGGCCGCCGCCGACCGGATCGCCGAGCGCACCACCACCCTGCTGGTCAACGAGGACCGCACGCTCCCCCTCGCCCCCCGGACCGGGCGCCGCCTCCTCGTCGTCGGCGCGGACCCGGCCTCCCCCTCCGGCACCACCGGCCCGCCGACCGCCGTGCTGGCGGACGCCCTCACCGAGCTGGGGTTCACCGCCACGGCCCTGTCCACCGGCACCTCGCCGTCCGCCGCGACCATCGCCCAGGCGGTCGCGGCCGCGCGGGACGCGGACGCGGTGATCGTGGCGACGTACAACGTGACGGCGGGCAGTGCCCAGCAGACGCTGGTGGACCACCTGCTGGCCACCGGCGGCCCCCTGGTGGCCCTGGCCGTCCGCAACCCCTACGACGTGGCCCACCTCCCGTCCGTCAAGGCATGCCTGGCGTCCTACGGCTGGACGGACGTCGAGGTGCGGGCCGCCGCACGCGTGATCGCCGGACGCGTGGCGCCGCGCGGCCGGCTGCCGGTGCCGGTGCAGCGGGCCGACGACCCCACGCAGGTGCTGTACCCGATCGGGCACGGGCTGACGTACTAGCCGTACGCCACACACCGGGCGCAATACCCCCAATGGGCGGAAACCCGCCCGCATGTCTGGCGTGGCCAGGCCGCCAAGGGCCACGCTGGACCGGGGTGTCAGGGGGGTTGCCATGCCGGGGAAGGGTGCTTCGGGACTCGCGTGCCTGCTGCTGGCCGCCCTGCTGGCCGGCTGCCGGGCCCCGGCGGGCGCCCCCGTCGGCGACGCCCGCCCCACCCCCGCCGTGACCAGCGGCTACGGCGCCGAGTTCCTCGCGGTCGGCGAGTGCAGCTCCTTCGGCACGACCAGCTTCACCGAGGTGCCCTGCACCAGCGAGCGGGCGGCGGCCAGGGTCGTCGCCCGCTACGACGGCACGGCGAGCGACGGCCCCTCGTGCCCGGCGACGACCGACTTCGTGCTGCACGTCAGCGCCCAGGCCGCGGCCGGCGACGAGGACGGCGACGGCGCCATTCCCCAGGGCTACGCCTGCATGCGCAACCTGGAGCCCCCGCACCCCGGCGACCCCGGCGGCGGGGGCGGCCCGCGCACGATCCCCGGCGACTGCGTGTACACCTCCGGCGAGGGCCAGGTCCGCGAGACGCCCTGCGACGGCTCCGGCGGACACCGGCCCCAGTACCGGATCACCAAGGCGGCGCCGGCCCGCGAGGGCTGCCCGGCGTCGACGGCGTTGTACGTCCAGCTGGGCGGGAGCAGTCCGGTGGGCTGCGCCAGGCGGGTGTGACCCTCTTGCTACGGCCTCAGCGCGGGCTCGCGCTCGGCATCCCGGCCGTCCAGCCCGGCGTCCGGCTTCGCCAACGGCTTGGCCCGGGCGACGTCCGCCGGGGAAACGCCCGCCCACTGCAGGATGCGCTCCGTGGCCAGGGACTTCTGCTCCGGGACCAGACCCGCCACGTTCGCACCGTGGTTCATGCCGGGCGCCGTGAAGACGTACGCGTCCCGCGCACCCGGGCCGAGCCGGAACCGCTCCGAACCCCAGGGGTCGTTCTGGCCGTACACGAAGAGCATGTGCGCGGCGTGGTGCCGGACCCAGGTGTCCACGTCCCGCATCGCGTGCGGCTGGAAGCGCATCGGGATGGAGCGGGGCACCAGGTTGCGCGGCGGCTGGTAGCCGTAGCGGATCAACTTCCGCTCGATGTACGGGAAGTGGATGGTCGGCGCGCCGAGCTGGGTGCCCGCCTGGTAGTAGTACGGCGTGAACTGCGCGAGGCCCTGGTCGGTGTAGGCGGAGAAGCCGGAGATGGTGTCGACCGAGTTCCAGATCTGCTCGTCGCTCGCCGTGGCCGCGTCCGCCGGGACGGTGTCGCAGTCCTTCAGCAGGCTGTACTGCCAGAAGCCCCACACGTAGTCGAGGACGACCGCCTCGTACGCCCTGTCCAGTCCGCCGATGGTGGCGAAGGTGTAGCCCTTGTCGGCGGCGAGGCGCGCGTACCGCTGCTCCAGCGGCTTCCGGCGCACCAACGCCTCCCGCTGCACGGCGTTCAGCCGGTCCCGGCACTCCTTGGTGCCGACGCGGGTGAAGAAGCGGTCGTAGGCGGAGTCCTCGTCGTTGACGACGTCGTTGGGGGCGACGTAGGCCACCACGCCGTCCATGTCACGCGGGTAGAACCGCTCGTAGTACGTCGCCGTCATGCCGCCCTTGGAGCCGCCGGTGGCCAGCCAGTTGCCGCCGTAGACCGGCTTCAGTGCCTCGTAGACCCGGTGCTGGTCGCTGGCCGCCTGCCAGATGTCGAGCTTGGACCAGTCGGCGGGGTCGGGGCGGGACGGAGTGAAGAAGCGGTACTCCAGGGAGACCTGGTTGCCGTCCACGATCTGGGTGGGCTCGCGGCGCGAGGGGGCCGTGGAGACGTTGTAGCCGCTGGTGTAGAAGACCGTCGGCCGGCTGACGTCCTTGTGCAGTACGGTGATCCGCTGCTGGAACGTGCCGCGGTCCGGGTGCCGGTGGTCGATCGGCTGGGTGTAGTCCAGGACGAAGAACCGGTAGCCGGGGTACGGCTTCTCCTCGATCAGGCTCATGCCCGGTATGGACAGCAGCCGGTCCTTGATGTCGGTGGGCCCGGACCGTGCGGCGGTGGCCGCGCCGGCCGCTGTGCCGCTCAGCGTTCCTATGAACACCGTGAGCGCCAGCAGCCATCTGAGCACCTTGCGCATGCGCACTCTCCCCTGGGTGACTGTTGTGAGACACATGTGCGCCGGAAGCTATCGGAGCAACTGGTCCCACGCCAGGGGGAATTGCGCGAGCCACTCGGCCGGACCAGTGCCCCGGCAGGCAACGTTTCAGCGGGCAAACGTTGCCTGCCGGGGCACTAGGCCGCCTCGCCCAGCAGGCGCAGCACATGCTCCCGGCCCGCGGCCAGCAAGCCCGGGAGCGGGGCGGCAGCCTCGTACCACCGCTTCTCGTACTCCCAGCACAGCCACCCGTCCCACCCGTGCCGCAAGAGCACATCCACGCACTCGGTGAGCGGCAACACCCCCGAGCCCAGCGGCAGCGGCACCGTGTCGTCGGCCGACGCGATGTCCTTGACCTGCACATACCCCAGGTGCGGAGCGAGCGCGGCGAATGTGTCGGAGGGCTGTTCGCCGCCCAGCCAGGTGTGCATCACGTCCCACAGGGCGCCGACCTGCCGGTGTCCGACCGGTCCGAGGATCCGGATCGCGGCGGCACCGGTGCGGTGCGAGTCGTGGGTCTCCAGCAGGATCCGGACCCCGAGCGCGGCGGCGTCCTCGGCCGCGGTGCCGAGCCGCCGGGCGGCGAGCGCGTCGGACTCCTCGGCGGGGCGCCCGGGGTCGGCGCCGGGGAAGACCCGGACGAAGGGCGCGCCCAGGTCGTGCGCGAGATGGAGGAGGTCCCGGATCTCCGCCAGCACGGGCGCGTCCGCACCGGGCGCGGCGACGCGCGCGTATCCGGCGAGGCCCAGCACCTCGACCCCGGCCGCCTTGAACAGGGCGGCCGTCTCGGCGCGTTCGGCGGGGGAGAGACCGGGGTGCACCGGCTCCTCCGGGTGGGCGCGCAGTTCGACGCCGTGGTAGCCGTGCGCGGTCGCGAGCGCGAGGACCTCCGGGACGGGCAGACCGGGGACACCGAGAGTGGAGAACGCCAGCTTCATGGGGCGGACCCTACTCGTCATGCGCCCGGTTCGCGCAGATCCAGCCGCCAGTCCTGGCCGATCAGGTCCTTGCCGAAGGAGCGGTGGGGCTTCTCGGCGACGAGGACGAAGCCGTGGCGCTGGTAGAGGCGGCGGGCGCTGCTCAGCACGTCGACGGTCCACAGCGCCACGTCGCGGTAGCCGGCCCCGCGCGCGAAGTCGATCACCGCCCGCACCAGCCGGTCGCCGATGCCGTGCCCGCGCGCCCCGGGCTCGACGAGCAGCAGCCGCAGCCGCGCGGTACCGGGCGCGTCGTCCCGTACGCACATCACACAGCCCACCGGCCGCCCGTCCTGCTCGGCGATCCACACCCGCTCCCGATGCGGGTCGTGGTCCTCGGCGAAGTCGGCGACGATCCGGGCGACCAGCGCCTCGTAGCCGGCGTTCCAGCCGTACTCGGCCGCGTGCAGCGCGGCGTTGCGCTGCACGATCCAGCCGAGGTCCCCCGGGGCCGGTTCACGCAGCTCCGCCTCGCCGCAGCGGGCGCGCCCCTCGCCGAGGAGGTTCCGGATGGTCCGCATGGCCTCCGCGAGCCGCGGCCGGTCGGCCGGGGCCACGGTGTCGAGCAGGGCCCCGACCGTGTCCCGGGCCCGCTCGTCCAGCAGCCCGGCGGCCTCCCGCCCCGGCGCGGTGAGCCGCACCCGCCGCCGGCGCGGATCGCTCTCGGAGGGGCCGCGCTCGATCAGCCCGGCCTCCTCGAACCTGTTCAGGATCCGGCTCAGGTACCCGGCGTCCAGGCCGAGCAGGGTGCGCAGGTCGGCCGCGTCCAGATGGGGGACCTGGGCGAGTTCGTACAGCACGCGGGATTCGGTGAGGGTGTACGGGGCGTAGAGGTGGCGGCCGTGGTCGAGGGCGCCGATGACGCCCGTGTAGAAGCGGTTGAAGGCGCGGACGTCCTGGACGGTCATGTTCGCCCCCGGATGCTTGACTCAGTCAGAGAAGCGGTCCTCCGAGCGTAGACCCGCGGTCCACCTGCGTCCATGGCTGCGGAAACCGCTTGCCCGCACGGCCAGTTGGGTCGGGGCCCCACTTTCCCCCCGCGCCGTGGCTCGCTTTGACTTCGTCGCAGTCTCGTCGTAGTTTAATAACAAACGTCACACATGTCCGTTCTGTACCGGAAGTGACGATCCGCCGCCGGGGCGCAACGCGGGCGGCGGGACGACGCGCGGAGCGACGCGCAGGCTCCGCAGCGCAGGCTGACGGCCCGTCATGGCCGCCGTACATCAACCGCACCCTCGGAGAGGGGTTCATCATGCGCGCGCACACCACCCGCATCAAGAGAGTGGCCATCGCGGTCTGCTCGGCGCCGATCCTGGCCATCGCCGCCGGAGCCGGAGCCGCCACCGCGGCCTCCGCTGCGGCCCCTGACCATGTCGTCGCCTACGACAACCACGGTGGTGGCGGGGGCGGAGACCACGGCGGCGGGGGCGACCACGGTGGCGGGGGCGACCACGGTGGCGGGGGCGACCACGGTGGCGGGGGCGACCACGGTGGCGGGGGCGACCACGGTGGCGGGGGCGACTACGGCGGCGGGGGCGACCACGGAGGAGGAGACCACGGTGGCTGGGGCTGGGGCGATGACGACGACTACTGAGTCGGCCGTCGTGACTGCCGCCCACTGACAGCGACAAAGGATCCGGGTGCCCGGCCCAATGGAGCGCCCGGATCCATGTGACGACATCCGCGGTGTGGCGACGGAGGGGCCCCTCGGCCCCGCGGCCGTGAGGGCGGTGGAACCCGATGAGGATCGTCTGCGTGGGTGGAGGCCCGGCCGGGCTGTACTTCTCGATCTGCGCGAAGCTGCGGGACGCCGGGCACGAGATCACCGTCATCGAGCGCGACCCGCCGCAGGCCACGTACGGCTGGGGCGTCGTGTACTGGAACGACCTGCTGGACATCCTGCACCGCAACGACCCCGAGAGCGCCCGCGCGGTGAGCGCCGGCTCCGTGCTCTGGCAGGACCAGGAGATCCGTCTGCACGGCAGCCGGCACGACGGTACGGCGTACTTCGGGGGCTACGGCTACAGCATGGGCCGTGCGGCCCTGCTGGACGTCCTGACCCGGCGCGCGCGGGCGCTCGGCGTCGACGTCCGGCACGGACAGGGAGCGGAGGACCCGGCCGACCTGCCGGAGGCCGACCTGGTCGTGGCCGCCGACGGCGCGGGCAGCCGGATCCGGCAGAGCCGCGCCGACCACTTCGCCACCCGGATCGAGACCGGCCGGAACCCCTACATATGGCTCGGCACGGACCGGCAGTTCGCCAGCTTCGTGTTCGACTTCGAGGAGACCCCCGCGGGCTGGATCTGGTTCCACGCCTACCCGTCCGTCCAGGGACGCGTCAGCACCTGCATCGTCGAGTGCTCACCGCGGACCTGGCAGGGCCTGGGCCTCGACACCCTCGAACCCGAGGACGCCCTGCCCCTGCTGGAGAAGATCTTCCACCGCGCCCTCGACGGCCACTCCCTGATCAGCAGCTCACGCGGCGCACCGGCGAAGTGGCAGCGGTTCCAGCACCTCAGCAACAGGACGTGGTACGACGACACCGACGGCAGCAACCTCGTCCTCGTCGGCGACGCCGCCCACACCACGCACTTCACGCTGGGCTCCGGGACCCGGCTGGCGATGATCGACGCGATCGTGCTGGCCCACGCCCTCGCCCGGTACCCGGATCCGCGGGTGGCCCTGCGCGAGTACGACCGGCACCGCCGTGCGGAACTGCACCCCGTGCAGGCGGGAGCGCGCTCCAGCATGGCCTGGTTCGAGCAGCTGGACGACTACCTGGACCGCGACCCGGTCTCGTTCGCCTACGCCATGGCGGTGCGCCAGGGCCGCCAGCGCCCCTGGCGCTACCAGGTCCACCTCGCCACCCAGATCGCCGCGGTACGCCGGACCCGGCGGGCCTACGACACCGGAAAGCGCTGGTACCGGGACCGCCGCCGGGGCGAGGCCCCGCTGCCGCTGCTGGGCCGGTCCCTTCCCGCCCGTCAGTGACCCGACCCGGGCGGCACCTCAGGCGCGGGGCACCCCCGTGGACCCCCGCACCATCAACTCCCCCTGCACGGCGGCGACGCCCCCGGGCGGCGGCTCCTCCCGCCCCATGGCGATACGCCCGGCCCGCGCCCCCGCCTCCGCGAGCGGCAGCCGAACGGTCGTCAGCGCGGGCACCGCGTCGATGCCGAACGGCAGGTCGTCGAACCCGGCCACCGACACGTCCTGGGGGATCCGCAGCCCCGACTCCCGCAACGCCGCGCACGCCCCCAGCGCGACGGAGTCGTTCGCGGCGACGACCGCCGTCAGCGACGGATCGCGGCGCAGCAGCTCCACCGTGGCCTCGTAGCCGGACTGCCGGTCGTAGCGCCCGTGCACCGTCCGGCGCGGGTCCTCCTCGATGCCCGCCGCGGCCAGCGCCGCCCGGTGGCCCTCCAGGCGGTGCCGGGTGGTCGTACGCTCCTCGGGGCCCGCGATGTAGCCGAGGCGGCGGTGGCCCAGGCCGAGGAGGTGTTCGGTGAGCCGGCGGGCACCGCCCCGGTTGTCGAAGGTGAGGGCGACGGCGCCGGTGTCGGGCGCCGGCGGCCGCCCGCACAGCACCACCCGGGTCCCGGCCGCCGTGAGCTTGCGCAGCTTCGCCGCGACCGCCGCCGCGTGCGTCGCGTCCTCCACCGCCCCGCCGGTCAGCACCACGGCCGCCGCCCGCTGCCGCTGCAGCAGGGTCAGGTACGTCAGCTCCCGGTCGGGCGAGCCGCCGGTGTTGCAGACCACCGCGAGCCGTTCCCCGCCCGCCCGGCCGCCCCCGACGCCCCCGATCTCGGCCTGGATGGCGCTCGCCATGATGCCGAAGAACGGGTCGGCGATGTCGTTGACGAGAATGCCGACCAGATCGGAGGTGGCGGCGGCGAGGGAGCTCGCCGGGCCGTTGAGGACGTAGTCCAGCTCGTCCACCGCCCGCAGCACCCGTTCGCGCGTGGAGGCTGCCACCGGGTAGTTGCCGTTCAGCACGCGCGACACCGTCGCGGGGGAGACCTGGGCGCGGGCCGCCACATCCGCCAGGGTCACCGTCATGTCGTCGTCCTCCGGTCGCGCATCGTGTCGTACGCCCTCGTAGACAGCCAGGTCCTGCTCCTGGTTCCGGGCGGACGTCCAGCAGACCTTAAAGCCCAGGACCGTTTCTGTTCGCCCCCTCGAACAACTCGAAGGGGACACGGTCTTGTACAGACACGGTCCAGAAGCTAGCTTCGCACCATGTAGAAAGCGCTTGCTCAGCTGGTGTCCATGCGGTGCGAAGGGAACTGACGTGACACGCAAGACGGTGCGTATCGGCATGAACGGCGTGACCGGGCGCATGGGCTACCGCCAGCACCTCGTCCGGTCGATCCTCGCCCTGCGCGAGCAGGGCGGCCTCGATCTCGGCGACGGCACCGTGCTGTGGCCGGAGCCGGTCCTGCTCGGCCGCCGTGAGCACGCCCTGCGGGAGATCGCCGGCCGGCACGGCCTGGAGCACGTGTCCACCGACGTGGACGCCGTCCTCTCCGACCCGGCCGTCGACATCTACTTCGACTCCCAGGTCACCTCCGCCCGCGAGGAGGCGGTCAGGAAGGCGATCGCCGCGGGCAAGCACGTCTACACCGAGAAGCCGACGGCGACGGGACTGGCGGGCGCCCTCGAACTCGCCCGCCTCGCCGGTGAGAAGGGCGTCAGGCACGGTGTCGTCCAGGACAAGATCTTCCTGCCGGGCCTGCGGAAACTGAAGCGGCTGATCGACGGCGGCTTCTTCGGCCGGATCCTCTCCGTCCGCGGCGAGTTCGGCTACTGGGTGTTCGAGGGCGACTGGCAGCCCGCCCAGCGCCCCTCCTGGAACTACCGCACCGAGGACGGCGGCGGCATCGTCGTCGACATGTTCCCGCACTGGGAATACGTCCTGCACGAGCTGTTCGGCCGGGTGACCTCCGTCCAGGCCCTGGCCACCACGCACATCCCGCAGCGCTGGGACGAGGACGGCAAGCCCTACGACGCGACGGCGGACGACGCGGCCTACGGCATCTTCGAGCTGGAGGGCGGTGTCATCGCCCAGATCAACTCCTCCTGGGCCGTGCGGGTCAACCGCGACGAACTGGTCGAGTTCCAGGTCGACGGCACCGAGGGCTCGGCGGTGGCCGGACTCAGGAAGTGCCGGGTGCAGCACAGGTCGGCGACCCCCAGGCCGGTCTGGAACCCGGACGTCCCCGCCACGGAGGCCTTCCGCGACCAGTGGCAGGAGGTACCCGACAACGGGGACTTCGACAACGGCTTCAAGGCCCAGTGGGAGCTGTTCCTCAAGCACGTCCACGCCGACGCGCCGTACCGGTGGGACCTGCTGGCCGGCGCCCGCGGCGTGCAACTCGCCGAACTGGGCCTGAGGTCCTCGGCGGAGGGCCGCCGCATCGACGTACCGGAGATCGCCCTGTGACCATCCGACTGCCGGACTTCCAAGGGGGCTTCCGGACTTACGAGCCCCGCGCCGAACCCCTGGCGGTGACACCGGGCACCCCCTTCACCTCCCGTACGGTGTTCTCGGCGGCCCACGTCGTGGCCGACCCGTACGCGGACACGACCCCCGACTCGCCGGCCGCCGTCGACTGGGACGCCACCCTCGCCTTCCGCCGCCACCTGTGGTCCCACGGACTGGGCGTCGCCGAGGCGATGGACACCGCCCAGCGCGGCATGGGCCTGGACTGGGCGGGCGCGGCCGAGCTGATCCGCCGCAGCGCGGCCGAGGCCCGGTCGGCAGGCGGCCGGATCGCCTGCGGAGCCGGCACCGACCAGATCACGGGCGGTTCCCTGGCGGAGATCCGCGCGGCCTACGAGGAACAGCTCGCGGTGGTGGAGGAGTCGGGCGCCCAGGCGATCCTGATGGCGTCCAGGGCGCTGGCGTCGGCCGCCTCCGGCCCCGAGGACTATCTGGAGGTCTACGGCCCTCTGCTCCGCCAGGCGGCCGAGCCGGTGATCCTGCACTGGCTGGGCCCGATGTTCGACCCGGCGCTGGAGGGCTACTGGGGCTCGGCCGACCCGGACGCGGCGGCGGACGTGTTCCTGGAGGTCATCGCCGCCCACCCGGACAAGGTGGACGGCGTCAAGGTGTCGTTGCTGGACGCGCAGAGGGAGATCGGCCTCCGCCGCCGTCTGCCTCGCGGGGTCCGCTGCTACACCGGCGACGACTTCCACTACCCCGAGCTGATCGCGGGCGACGACCAGGGCTTCAGCCATGCCCTGCTCGGCGTCTTCGACCCCCTGGGCCCGCTGGCGGCCCAGGCCGTACGGGGCCTGGACACGGGCGACACGGCCGGCTTCCGCGCACTGCTCGACCCCACGGTGGAGCTGTCCCGCCACCTCTTCCAGGCCCCGACCCGCTTCTACAAGACGGGCGTGGTCTTCCTGGCCTGGCTGGCGGGCCACCAGAGCCACTTCACGATGGTGGGCGGCCTCCACTCGGCCCGTTCCCTGCCGCACCTCACCCGGGCCTACGAACTCGCCGACGGACTCGGACTGTTCCCGGACCCGGAACTCGCCGAGGAACGGATGAAGAACCTGCTCGCCCTGTACGGAGTCGCCCAGTGAGTGCGGACCTCTCGCGTTTCAGCATCAACCAGATGACGGTGAAGCAGCTGTCGATGCCCGAACTGGTCGACGCCTGCGCGGATTCCGGCGTTCTGGGCGTGGGCCTGTGGCGCGAGCCGGTCCGGGCGTACGGCGTGGAGGAGACGGCCAAGCTGGTCCGCGGGGCGGGCCTGACGGTGACGACACTGTGCCGGGGAGGCTTCTTCACGGCGATCGACCCGCGGGAGCGCGCACGGGCCCTGGCCGACAACCGCCGGGCGATCGAGGAAGCGGCCACGCTCGGCACCGACACGCTGGTCCTGGTCTCGGGCGGCCTCCCGGCCGGCTCGAAGGACCTGCACGGCGCCCGGGAGCGGATCGCGGACGCCCTCGCGGAACTGGGGCCGTACGCCGAGGGCCACGGCGTACGCCTGGCCATCGAGCCCCTGCACCCGATGTACGCGTCCGACCGTTGCGTGGTGTCGACGCTGGCCCAGGCCCTGGACCTCGCCGAACGCTTCCCGGCCCAGCAGGTGGGGGTCGCGGTGGACACCTACCACGTCTGGTGGGACGACCGGGCACCCGCGCAGATCGCCCGCGCGGGGGCGACCGGCCGCATCCACAGCTTCCAGCTCGCCGACTGGGCGACTCCATTGCCGGAGGGCGTATTGACCGGCCGTGCCCAGATCGGCGACGGCGTGATCGATCTACGGGAGTGGAAGGGCCACGTGGAGGCGGCCGGCTACACCGGCCCGATCGAGGTCGAACTCTTCAACGACGCACTCTGGGCCAGGGACGGCCGGGAGGTGCTGGCGGAGACGGCGGCGCGGTTCGCGGAGCTCATGTTCCGACGACGCGGCCGTCCTTGACAGCGGTCACGAAAGACTGCCAGCTGTCCGTGGGGAAGAGCAGGGCCGGGCCGGTTGCGGCCTTGCTGTCGCGGACGGGGACGACGGGGTGGCCGCAGGCGATCTCCACGCAGTCGTCGTTGGTGCCACCGCTGTAGCTGGACTTGTACCACCCCGTGAACGTGGACGAGTCGGAGACGGTGTGTTCATTGCTCGCCATTTGCGTGATCCTCCGCTGCCGCTCTGACGACGGTCAGTGACTCCTGCTGCGACAACGCGTCGCTCAGGGCAAGAGCGTAGGCGGTCTGACTGGCACTCACCAGCGCCGGAGAGTCCATCAAGTTGCCGGTGAGAAAGCCTTCGACGTAGGCCACGGGGGCGGAGTCCTCGAAACTCATGAGCGTGAGGTAGCTCTGCAGGAGCGCGTGTGCTCCGGCACCGTACGAAAGCACGTGAAGCCGCAGTCGCCCTGCCTCGGCCATGTCCGCGATCTTGTGCAGCTGTACGCCCATGGCCTGGGCGCCGCCGACGCGGCGGCGCAGCACGGACTCGTCGAGCAGTGTCCAGATGACCGGCTGCATGGGGCCGTCGAGGATTCGGCGGCGTTTTGTTCGGTTGACGAGGAACTCGTCAAGTTCCTCGGCCGTATAGTTCGGCCGGTAGGCGCGGAAGAGGGCACTCGCGTAGTCCTCGGTCTGGAGTACGCCGGGAATCAGAGACAGTGCGAACTGCTGGATCACCGTGGCCTGTTGCTCAAGCTCGGCCACGGCCGCGAAGTAGTCGTTGTACTTCGACTCCAGGTCCTCCAGCCACCGATAGAAGAACCCGTCTGTCTTGAGGGCCAAGTCGATCCGGCGCGCGTCGTCCGGCTTGGGCAGCCGTCTCCCCGCCTCGTAATGGCTGATCAGTGTGGGTGAGCAGACCACCTGCTCGCCCAGTTCCTCCTGGGTCAGCCCGGCCGCGATCCGCCGCAGCCTCAGTTCCTCCCCGTATTTCTCGCGCGGCGTCCGCGGCCTGCCGTCAATGCCCATCCGGCCAACTCCCGTTCCTGACAAAGGCGCTGTCAAGTCCACGCCTCTGGCAGCGTAGCCACCGCCGACCTCACTCTGTGAGTGATTCACCACAGAACGCAGTCATCCCAGGGTGGAAAGCAGGTCGGCGTGACACATCTCCTGGCCCGGCTGGCCGAGCCGCTGCTGCGGCTCCTCCTGCCCGCGCGTGGGCGACGGCGCCGCAGGCCGGTCGAACCACTCCAGTGCGCCTACGCGTGCCCGTACGTCGGAGGCCGGGCGTCGTACCGCGAGCACGACGCCCCCCTTCGTGGCGAGGACAGTCCGCTCGTCCGCCCGTACCTCGACCAGGTGGAGACCTACGCATGAACGACCGCCTGCTTCCCTGGACCGGCGCGGACGGCAAGCCCTGCTATCTCGTGAGCGACGGCACGGGTCCCGTCTCCCGGCTCGCGGACCAGATCGAGAGCGTGCAGCTGGACATGGCGGACGGTCTGCTGGACCACGCGGCAGAACTCCTCGCCGAGCAGCGGCTGACCGGGGAAGAGCTCCGCTACCTCGCCCGGCGGCTCAGCGAATCCCTGCGGGACGTCAAGCGGGTCGCGGAGAGCAGGGGAGCACGGCTCGGCCGGGGAACGGCGAGCCCGGCGGCGCCGTCCTGAGCGTTCGGGGGCGTTCGAGGATCCCCCTTCTTCACAGGGTGCCGACCTCCTCCGCCGTCGGATACGACTCCTGCGCGCCCCGCTTCGTCACGGCCGCCGCGCCGACCCGGGCCGCGTAGGCCGCGGCCTCGGCGAGAGAGGATCCCGACCCCAGCCGCCAGGCCAGCGCGGCCGTGAACGCGTCGCCCGCACCCGTGGTGTCCACCGCGTCCACCTTCACCGACCCGACCCGCGTCACCCCGGAGCCGTCGCACACCAGCGCCCCCTGCGCGCCCAGCGTCACCACCACCGAGCGCGGGCCCCTGGCCAGCAGCAGCCGCGCCCAGTCCGCCGGGTCCTCGCTCACACAGGCCTCGCCGAGGATCACCCGGGCCTCGTGCTCGTTGACGATCAGCGGATCGCAGGCCGCGAGCACCTCCGTGGGCAGGGGCCGGGGCGGGGAGGGGTTCAGCACGAAGCGGCTGTCCGGGGACAGCTGCCGTACGACCTCCACGACCGTCTCCAGCGGGACCTCCAGCTGCGCCGACACCACCCGCGAGGCCAGGAACAGGCTCACCGCCGCCCGGACGTCCGCCGGGGCGAGCCGGGCGTTGGCACCCGGCGACACCACGATGCTGTTGTCCCCCGACGGGTCCACGGTGATCAGCGCCACCCCCGTCGGCGCCCCGCCCACCAGCACACCGACCGTGTCGACGCCGGCCGCGCGCAGGGAGTCCAGGAGCAGCCGGCCGTGGCCGTCGTCTCCGACCCGGGCCAGCAGTGCCGTACCCGCGCCGAGCCGGGCCGCGGCGACCGCCTGGTTGGCGCCCTTGCCGCCCGGGTGGACGGCCAGGTCACCGCCGAGCACCGTCTCTCCGGCGGCCGGCCGCCGCTCGACGCCGATCACCAGGTCGGCGTTGGCCGACCCCACCACCAGCAGGTCGTAGTCGTACATCCCTTGACTCCCCACTCCCCGATCGGTGACCGGATGACGTCAGCCGCGGAAACCGGCGGCCCCACCTTCTTGCACTGAGTATCCGTACGGTCCAGGAGCCCCTGTCAGACCCCGCCGGTACTGTCGGATCATGGCTCAACAGGCGGGGACCCAGGCCGGCGAGCGGCGGCTCGCCGTTGTCGAGGGCGTGCTGGAGAGGATCACGTACGCCAATGAGGAGAACGGATACACCGTCGCCCGGGTGGACACGGGGAGAGGCGCCGGTGATCTCCTCACGGTCGTCGGTGCGCTGCTCGGAGCCCAGGTGGGGGAGTCCCTGCGGATGGAGGGCCGCTGGGGGTCGCACCCGCAGTACGGCAAGCAGTTCCAGGTCGAGAACTACACGACGGTCCTGCCCGCCACCGTCCAGGGCATCCGGCGCTACCTGGGATCCGGGCTGGTCAAGGGCATCGGACCGGTCTTCGCCGACCGGATCACGCAGCACTTCGGGCTGGACACGCTGCGGATCATCGAGGAGGAGCCCAAGCGGCTGATCGAGGTGCCCGGCCTCGGGCCCAAGCGGACCAAGAAGATCGCCGACGCCTGGGAGGAGCAGAAGGCGATCAAGGAGGTCATGCTCTTCCTCCAGACCGTCGAGGTGTCCACGTCCATCGCCGTGCGGATCTACAAGAAGTACGGCGACGCGTCGATCCAGGTCGTGAAGGAACAGCCGTACCGCCTGGCCGCCGACGTCTGGGGCATCGGCTTCCTGACCGCCGACAAGATCGCCCAGTCCGTCGGCATCCCGCACGACAGCCCGGAGCGGGTGAAGGCCGGGCTGCAGTACGCCTTGTCCCAGTCCGCCGACCAGGGGCACTGCTTCCTGCCCGAGGAGCGGCTGATCTCGGACGCGGTGAAGCTGCTCGCCGTCGACACCGGGCTCGTCATCGAGTGCCTCGCCGAGCTGGCCGAACCCCCGGAGGACGGCGGCGATCCCGGCGTCGTACGGGAGAAGGTGCCCGGACCGGACGGTGCCGCCGACGAGCCGGTCACCGCCGTCTACCTCGTCCCCTTCCACCGCGCCGAGCTGTCCCTCTCCTCCCAGCTGCTGCGCCTCCTGCGGACCGACCAGGACCGGATGCCCGCCTTCCGGGAGGTGGACTGGGAGAAGGCCCTCGGCTGGCTGAAGGGCCGTACCGGCGCCGAGCTCGCCCCCGAGCAGGAAGCCGCCGTCAGGCTCGCGCTCAGCGAGAAGGTCGCCGTGCTCACCGGCGGGCCGGGCTGCGGCAAGTCCTTCACCGTCCGCTCGATCGTCGAGCTGGCCCGGGCCAAGCGGGCCAAGGTGCTGCTCGCCGCCCCGACCGGGCGTGCCGCCAAGCGGCTGGCCGAGCTGACCGGAGCCGAGGCCTCCACCGTGCACCGGCTGCTGGAACTGAAGCCGGGCGGGGACGCGGCGTACGACCGGGACCGGCCGCTCGACGCGGACCTCGTCGTCGTGGACGAGGCCTCCATGCTGGACCTCCTTCTCGCCAACAAGCTGGTCAAGGCCGTGCCGCCGGGTGCTCACCTGCTCTTCGTCGGCGATGTGGACCAGCTGCCCAGCGTCGGCGCCGGTGAAGTCCTCAGAGACCTCCTCGCCGACGGCAGCCCCGTCCCCGCCGTCCGGCTCACCCGGGTCTTCCGGCAGGCCCAGCAGTCCGGTGTCGTCACCAACGCGCACCGGATCAACGCCGGGCAGCATCCGCTCACCGACGGGATGAAGGACTTCTTCCTCTTCGTCGAGGACGACACCGAGGAGGCCGGGCGGCTCACCGTGGACGTGGCCGCGCGGCGGATTCCGGCCAAGTTCGGGCTGGACCCCCGCCGGGATGTGCAGGTGCTCGCGCCGATGCACCGGGGGCCGGCCGGGGCCGGAGTGCTCAACGGACTGCTGCAGCAGGCCATCACGCCGGGGCGGCCCGATGTGCCGGAGAAGCGGTTCGGGGGCCGGGTGTTCCGCGTCGGCGACAAGGTGACCCAGATTCGCAACAATTACGAGAAAGGGAAGAACGGTGTCTTCAACGGCACCGTCGGCGTCGTCACCTCGCTCGACCCGGTCGACCAGCGCCTGACGGTGCTGACGGACGAGGACGAGGAGGTTCCGTACGAATTCGACGAACTGGACGAACTGGCGCATGCGTACGCGGTGACCATCCACCGTTCGCAGGGGAGTGAATATCCCGCTGTGGTGATTCCCGTCACGACGGGGGCGTGGATGATGCTCCAGCGGAATCTGCTCTACACGGCGGTCACCCGGGCCAAGCGGCTGGTCGTCCTCGTCGGTTCACGCAAGGCGATCGGACAGGCGGTGCGCACGGTGTCGGCCGGACGGCGCTGTACGGCCCTCGACTTCAGGCTCGCGTAACCCGCTCGTACGGCGGGCGGGCGGCATCACAAAAAATGATCGATCAAATGAGTCGTGAAGGTCACAGAGCACTTCCAGATGCCGTTCGGAGGGGGCAGGATGAGCAGGTTGGCGGCACTGAGTGCCGCCGATAGGCCCAATGGTCGACCCCGAGTGCACTCTCCTGAGCCAAATGGGGGATGGTAGAGACAGTCAGGGCACCTCGAAGATGAGGCACTACGTCGGTGAGGGAAGACGTGAGCGACAACTCTGTAGTACTGCGGTACGGCGACGGCGAGTACACCTACCCGGTGGTCGACAGCACCGTCGGCGACAAGGGCTTCGACATCGGGAAGCTCCGCGCCCAGACGGGTCTGGTGACTCTGGACAGCGGTTACGGCAACACGGCCGCCTACAAATCCGCGGTCACCTACCTCGACGGCGAGGCGGGCATCCTCCGCTACCGCGGCTACCCCATCGAGCAGCTGGCCGAGCGCTCCACCTTCCTGGAGGTGGCGTACCTGCTGATCAACGGTGAGCTGCCCACCGTCGACGAGCTGACGACGTTCAAGAACGACATCACGCGGCACACGCTGCTGCACGAGGACGTCAAGAACTTCTACAAGGGCTTCCCGCGCGACGCCCACCCGATGGCCATGCTGTCCTCGGTCGTCTCGGCGCTGTCCACCTTCTACCAGGACAGCCACAACCCGTTCGACGAGAAGCAGCGCGACCTCTCCACGATCCGGCTGCTCGCGAAGCTGCCGACGATCGCGGCGTACGCGTACAAGAAGTCGATCGGCCACCCGTTCGTCTACCCGCGCAACGACCTCGGCTACGTCGAGAACTTCCTGCGCATGACCTTCTCGGTCCCGGCGCAGGAGTTCGAGCTGGACCCGGTCGTCGTCGCGGCGCTGGACAAGCTGCTGATCCTGCACGCCGACCACGAGCAGAACTGTTCGACCTCGACGGTCCGCCTGGTCGGCTCGTCGCAGGCCAACATGTTCGCGTCGATCTCGGCCGGCATCAGCGCGCTGTGGGGCCCGCTGCACGGCGGTGCCAACCAGTCCGTGCTGGAGATGCTGGAGGGCATCCGCGACTCCGGCTCCGACGTCGACACCTTCATCCGCAAGGTGAAGAACAAGGAGGACGGCGTCCGCCTGATGGGCTTCGGCCACCGGGTCTACAAGAACTTCGACCCGCGCGCCAAGATCATCAAGGCCGCCGCGCACGACGTGCTCTCCGCGCTGGGCAAGGAGGACGAGCTCCTCGACATCGCCCTGAAGCTGGAGGAGCACGCGCTGTCCGACGACTACTTCGTCGAGCGCAAGCTGTACCCGAACGTGGACTTCTACACCGGTCTGATCTACCGGGCCATGGGCTTCCCGACCGAGATGTTCACGGTCCTGTTCGCCCTCGGCCGCCTGCCGGGCTGGATCGCCCAGTGGACCGAGATGATCAAGGAGCCGGGTTCGCGCATCGGCCGCCCGCGCCAGATCTACACGGGCGTGGAGCTCCGCGACTTCGTGCCGGTCGAGGAGCGCTGACCCCTGCCGGTGAGGGGCGCCGCTTCGGTGGTGCCCCTTGTGGCGACACGCGACAAGCGACAAGTGACAAGCGGAAGGCGCCCTGGCGCCGGTCCCCCCACGGGCCGACGACCAGGGCGCCTTCCCATGTCCCGGTGCGGATTCCCCCCA
Source organism: Streptomyces sp. NPDC001851 (assembly GCF_040297165.1). NCBI lineage: Bacteria > Bacillati > Actinomycetota > Actinomycetes > Kitasatosporales > Streptomycetaceae > Streptomyces > Streptomyces sp. NPDC001851. The sequence continues at coordinate 57,071 of NZ_JBEOYR010000013.1, forward strand.
CGGGATCCGGCCGGGCGCTCGGAGAGGACAGCGCCTGAATCGCTGTCTGCGGGCAGGATGACAAAACTCGTCCTGCCCCCAGTGATGTGGTGCGATCTGCCGGGACAACGCACGTGGGAGGGCCGCTCAAAGCTTCCCGGTGTGCGTGCCCCGGCAACGCATCTCTGAGGAAGTCCCCCAAGACATCCCCAGATGCCGACTGACGCCCCCCAAGACGCCGAACCGACATCGTCAACTTAGACCTTCGAACCCCTTCGATGGTTACGTTCGCATCACTGTGATCTGCGTCTCTTGCATATGTCCTTTAGGTACGCAAGAGCCCCGATACGACGATCGAGGCCCAAGCGTAAGGATGATGCGCGAGCCTTGTGAAGAGCTTATGTGAGGCTCGCGTCGGACTCTAGAGGGTGTCTTGCTTCGGCTATCGGCGAACCGCCGGTAACCCCGCCGTACTTCAGCGGAACCGGCGCAGCCGCAGACTGTTGGTCACCACGAAGACCGAGGAGAAGGCCATCGCCGCACCGGCGATCATCGGGTTGAGCAGCCCCGCGGCGGCCAGCGGCAGCGCGGCCACGTTGTAGCCGAAGGCCCACACCAGGTTGCCCTTGATGGTGGCCAGCGTCCGCCGGGACAGCCGGATGGCGTCGGCGGCCACCCGCAGGTCGCCGCGCACCAGCGTCAGATCGCCGGCCTCGATCGCCGCGTCCGTGCCGGTGCCCATGGCCAGGCCCAGGTCGGCGGTGGCGAGCGCGGCCGCGTCGTTGACGCCGTCGCCGACCATCGCCACGGTCCGCCCCTCGCGCCGCAGCCGTCGTACGACGTCCACCTTGTCCTCGGGCAGCACCTCGGCGAACACGTCCCCCGGGTCGATGCCGACGGTGCGCGCGACCGCCTCGGCGACCGTGCGGTTGTCCCCGGTGAGCAGCACCGGCCGCAGGCCCAGCGCGCGCAGCTGCCGTACCGCCTCGGCGCTAGTCTCCTTGACCGCGTCCGCGACGGCCAGCACCCCGCGGGCCCGTCCGTCCCAGCCGGCCACGACGGCCGTACGGCCCTCCTGCTCGGCCTCGTGTGCCGCGCGGGCCAGCTCCGGTGGCAGCTCGTCGTACAGGCGCCCCACGGCCACCTCACGGCCGTCCACGCGCCCGCGTACGCCCCGCCCGGGGACGTTCTCGAAGTGCTGGACCTCGGGGAGCCGTCCGGCCCGCTCCTCGGCGCCCGCGGCGATCGCGCGGGCGACGGGGTGCTCGGAGGCGTCTTCCAGGGCACCGGCGAGCCGCAGCAGCTCCTTCTCGTCCTCGCCGTCCGCGACGTGGACCGCCTGCAGCGTCATCCGGCCGGTGGTGACGGTGCCGGTCTTGTCGAGGACGACCGTGTCGACGCGGCGCGTGGACTCCAGGACCTCGGGGCCCTTGATGAGGATGCCGAGCTGGGCGCCGCGGCCGGTGCCGACCATCAGCGCGGTCGGCGTGGCGAGGCCCAGCGCGCAGGGGCAGGCGATGATCAGGACGGCGACGGCGGCGGTGAACGCGGCGACCGTGTCACCGGTGACGGCCAGCCAGACGCCGAAGGTGCCGAGCGCGATGAGGATGACCACGGGCACGAAGACGGCGGAGACCCGGTCGGCGAGCCGCTGCACCTCGGCCTTGCCGTTCTGCGCGTCCTCGACCAGTTTCGCCATCCGGGCGAGCTGGGTGTCGGCGCCGACCCGGGTGGCCTCGACGACCAGCCGGCCGCCCGCGTTGACCGTGGCGCCGGTGACCCGGTCGCCGGGTGCCACGTCCACCGGCACCGACTCGCCGGTCAGCATGGACGCGTCGACGGCGGAGACGCCCTCGACCACCGTGCCGTCCGTGGCGATCTTCTCGCCGGGCCGGACGACGAACCGGTCGCCGACGGCCAGGGACGACACCGGGACTCGCACCTCGCGGCCCTCCCGCAGTACCGCCACGTCCTTGGCGCCCAGCTCCATCAGGGCCTTCAGGGCCGCCCCGGCGCGCCGCTTGGAGCGGGCCTCCAGATAGCGGCCGAGCAGGATCAGCGCGACGACTCCGGCGGCGACCTCCAGGTAGATGGTGGAGGTCCCGTCCGTACGGGAGACGGTGAAGCGGAACGCGTCGTGCATGCCGGGCATGCCCGCGTCGCCGAAGAACAGCGCCCACAGCGACCAGCCGAACGCGGCCAGCGTGCCGACCGAGACCAGGGTGTCCATGGTGGCGGCGCCGTGCCGGGCGTTGGTCCAGGCGGCCCGGTGGAAGGGGGCGCCGCCCCAGACGACGACGGGTGCCGCGAGGGTCAGGGAGAGCCACTGCCAGTTGTCGAACTGCAGCGCCGGGACCATCGCGAGCAGGACCACGGGCGCGGCGAGCAGCGCGGAGACGAGCAGGCGGTGGCGCACGGCGCCGAGTTCGGGGTCCTGTCCGGGGTGTTCCGGTGCCGCCTCGGGTGCGGGTTCGGGCGGTGCGGGCTCCTCGGCGGTGTACCCCGTCTTCTCCACGGTGGCGATCAGGTCGGCCACCTGGACGCCCTCGCCGAAGGCGATCTTCGCCTTCTCGGTGGCGAAGTTGACGGTGGCGCTGACGCCCTCCATCCGGTTGAGCTTCTTCTCCACCCGGGCGGCGCAGGACGCGCAGGTCATCCCGCCGATGAGCAGCTCGACCTCGGAGGCCGTACCCGTGGCTATGGCTGTCTCTGCGGTGGTGCTGGTCATGTCCGGACTCCAGACATCGGACCGGGCCGTACGGATCCAGTATCAGCTGGTCGGCGCGGCCCGGTCGGGGAAGGGGTGGTGTTCAGGCCTTGCCTGCCAGCTCGAAGCCGGCCTCGTCCACGGCGGCGCGCACGGCCTCGTCGTCCAGCGGGGCGTCGGAGACGACGGTCACCTCGCCGGTCGACGCGACGGCCTTCACCGAGCTGACGCCGGGGATCTGGGAGATCTCGCCGGAGACGGAGCCCTCGCAGTGGCCGCAGCTCATGCCGGTCACCTTGTAGACGGTGGTGACGGAGGCCGGGGTGTCGGTGTGGGCGGTCATGTCGTTACTCCTCGTCGAGGTGTGTGGGGCCGGTGGGGTTCACGGGGGAGCCCCACGCTCTCCACACTATACCCCTAGGGGGTATTTCTCCAAGGTGTGTCCCGGCGAGCCAGCGAGCGCGCCCACCCGACGCCCGCCAGGGCCACCAGGGCCAGTCCGCCGACCGAGAACAGGGTGAAGAGGTGCTCCTGCCCGGGGCTCGGCCGGACGAGGTACCCCTGGGTGAACAGCCGCCCCTGTATGCCGGTGCCCGTCAGCCGGGCGGCCATCCAGATCGCGATGCCCTGCGTGGAGTCCCACAGCGTGTGCAGCAGGGAGACGCCCAGGACGGTGCCGGCCATCGGCGTGGCGAACCGGAAGCGTCCGGTCAGGCGGCGCCGGGACAGCAGTACGCCGCCGGCGATCGCGGTCCACAGGCCGTGCCCGAGGGGGGCGAGCACCCCGCGCAGGAACTCCGTCTCCAGCAGTGCGCGCAGTTCGATGCCTTCGGCGGAGACGGCCGCGGTGAAGGCGTATCCGACGCTCTCCAGGGCCGCGAAGCCGAAGCCGACGGCCGCGCCGAGCACGAGTCCGGCGCGCAGTCCGCGGATGCCCGGCTGCCCGCGCAGCACCAGCACCAGTGCCGCGAGCTTGGCCGCCTCCTCGGTCAGGCCGGCCCCGGCGAACATCCCGAAGGAGGGGCGCAGCAGATACGACCCCGTCAGCGAGGCCCCGAGCGCGCCGAGGGCCCCGCCGGCCAGGAAGCAGCCGAGGACCGCGCTGACGCCCAGGTCGCGGCCGTGCCGCTCGTACGCCCACAGCACGAAGGCGACCGGTACGAGAAAGCCGCCGAGCAGGATCAGCGTCGGCAGCGGCGCGCCGTTCCGCGTCTCGTAGGTGACCCACGCGGTCAGCGCCCACAGGGCGAACCCGCCGCCGAGGCAGCGCCGCCACAGGCCGGCGGGAATGCGCGGGTACGGCGGTGGCGGCTGCTGGGGGCCGGGTATGCGGGCCTTGGGCGCGCCGGGAGGCGGGGAGTGGCTCACGGGAGTTCCCTCGGACAGCTGCTGGGCGATTTATCCGCACTCTAGGCAGATGTGCCGGGTGTCGCAGTCCGGGTGATTCCCGGGTTCACCCCTCCGGGAGGGCTTCCGGGGCCCGCCCTGGCCGCACCGCGTCCGGTCGCACCGGATCCGGCGTCATGCGCGGGCCGGCCGGTCGCCCACCAGCGGTTCCAGATAGCGGATCAGGACGTCCTTGATCTCCTGGACGTAGGCCGCCCGCTCGGCGCCCGCGTGGGCGAGGACCAGCTCCAGGCCGGCCTTGTAGACACCGAGGCAGACATGCGCCGTGCGGGTGACGTCGGCCGGGGTGGCGCCGGGCATGAGCGAGGCGAGCAGGCCCTCGATCCGGCCGAGCACGGTGGTGTGCAGCTGGTCGTGCTGCTCGGCCATCCGGCCCGGGATGTCGGGGCCGTGCATCAGGGCGAAGAAGACCGGGTGCTCGGTGTTGAAGGTGATGAACCGGTCGATGGCGGACCCGATGGCCTGCTCCAGCGGGGTGGCCGGGTCGACGGGGCCCAGCGCCTCGCCGTAGGCCGCCCGCATCTCGTGCACGAGCCGGTCGCCCAGCTCGATCGCGATCGCCTCCTTGTTCGGGAAGAACTGGTAGAGCGTGCCCGGCGAAACGCCGGCCTCGCGGGCGATGGCGTTGGTGCTGGCGGCGGTGTACCCGGTGGTGCAGAAGACCCGGGCGGCCGCTTCGAGCAGCTGGGCGATACGGCGCTCCCCGCGGGCCTGCCGACGACGGGGCTGCTCCTTCTCCCGCGGCTGCCCCGCCTCCTGCGACTGCTCCTTCTCAGAGGTGTCGGACACGCGTTATCCCCAGCTCTCCCAAGGTCATTGACAAACGCGAGTGGTCGCTCGCATTCTTGAGAAACGCGAGCGATGTCTCGTGTTTGCCAGTTTATGGCAACGACTCCTCCGTGCCGCCGTCCGTGCGGGCACGGTTCGTGGTGAAGGGGACACCGCACGATGACCGAAGTCAACACGCCACCGCGGACAGCGGAGGCGGCGCCGGAAGAGGCTCCGCCCCGCACCGGCCGGCACACCCTCCGGTGGACCCCCGTGGTCACCGCGCGGCCGCGCTTGTCGCTGCTGGTGGCCCTGCTGCTCACCGCGCTCGCCGTGCTGGCCGGCAGCGGGGTCGCGGACCGCCTCGGCAGCGGAGGCTGGGAGGACCCGGCCGCCGAGTCGACGTACGCGACCAAGGCGCTGGAGCGCGCGTTCCCCGCCTCCCAGCCGAACCTGCTGCTCCTGGTCGACTCGGGCGGCGCCTCGGTCGACGATCCGGCGGTCGCCGCCGAGGCCCGCGACCTGGCCGGTCGGCTGGCGGGGGAGAAGGGCGTGACCGGCGTCGGCTCCTACTGGCAGAGCAGGTCACCGGCCCTGCGCGCCAAGGACGGCCACGAGGCGCTGATCGCCGCGCGCATCACCGGCGACGAGACCGCGATGGGCCGGACCCTCGACCGCGTCGCGCCCCGCTACCGGGGCACGCACGGCCCGGTCCGGGTGAAGCTCGGCGGCATCGTCGCCGTCCGGCACGAGATGCAGACGATCATCAAGGAGGATCTGACCCGCGCCGAGCTGATCGCCCTGCCGATCACCCTCGTCCTGCTCGTGATGGTCTTCGGCAGCGCCGTCGCGGCCCTGCTGCCGCTCGGCATCGGCATCGTCGCCATCCTCGGCACCAACGCCGTCCTGCGCGGCCTCACGGCCTTCACCGACGTCTCCGTCTTCGCGCTCAACCTCACCACGGCCCTCGGTCTCGGCCTGGCCATCGACTACGCCCTGTTCATCGTCCGGCGCTACCGCGAGGAACTGTCCACGGGCGCCGACCCCTCGACCGCGGTCGGCGCGACCCTGCGCACGGCCGGGCGCACGGTGTTCTTCTCCGCCCTCACGGTGGCGGTGTCCCTGGCCGCCATGATGGTCTTCCCGCAGTACTTCCTGCGGTCCTTCGCCTACGCCGGCATCGCCGTGGTCCTGCTCGCCGCGGCCGCCGCCCTGATCCTGCTGCCGGCCGCACTGGTCCTGCTCGGCCACCGGGTCAACTCCCTGGACCTGCGCCGCCTCCTGCGCCGGCGCCGCGGCCCGGAGCCCGCCGACGGGACGGCCTGGGCGCGGACCGCCGGCCTGGTGATGCGCCGCGCCCCGCTCTTCGCCCTCGGCACCACCGTCCTGCTGGTCACCCTCGGGCTGCCCTTCCTGGGCGTGAAGTTCGGCACCGCCGACGACCGCCAGCTCCCCTCGACCGCCGAGTCCCACGTGGTGCAGGAGCACATCAGGGAAGGCTTCCCCGGCAGCCCCGGCGGCGGCCTGGAGGTCCTCGCCGAGGGCAGGGCCACCGAGTCCCAGTACGCCGCGTACAAGCAGCAGATGGCCGCCCTGCCCGAGGTGGCCCGGGTCGACGGCCCGCTGGTCAAAGGGAACTCCGCCTACTTCACGGTGCAGCCCGGAGGAGAAGCCGTGGACGAGGCGGCCCAGCGCCTGGTCGGCGACCTGCGCGCCCTGCACGCCCCCTTCGGCACCAAGGTGACCGGCACGGCCGCCGTCCTCGTCGACACCAAGCACGCGATAGCCCAGCGCCTGCCCTGGGCGGCCGGCTTCATCGCCGTCGTCACCCTCCTGCTGGTCTTCCTGCTCACCGGAAGCGTGCTGATACCCGTGCAGGCCGTGGTGCTCAACGCGCTCAGCCTGACCGCCATGTTCGGCGCCGTGGTCTGGGTCTTCCAGGACGGCCATCTGTCCGGAGCCCTCGGCTTCACCAGCTCCGGCTCCATCGAGACCACCCTGCCCGTGCTGATGTTCTGCGTGGCCTTCGGGCTCTCCATGGACTATGGCGTGTTCCTGCTCTCCCGCATCAAGGAGGAGTACGACCGCACGGGCGACCACGACGCGGCGGTACGGCACGGAGTCCAGCGCACCGGCGGGCTGATCACCGCGGCGGCGGTCATCCTCGCGGTGGTGATGGTTGCGATCGGCACGTCCCGGGTGACCAACACGAAGATGCTCGGCCTGGGCATCGCGCTCGCCGTGCTGATGGACGCGATGGTCGTCCGGAGCCTGCTGGTACCGGCGATCATGCGGCTCACGGGGAGGGCCACTTGGTGGGCGCCGGCGCCGTTGCGGCGCTTCCACGAACGGTTCGGTGTCAGCGAGGGTGCCCCTCGAAGGACCTAGTCCTTCCCATGGATCTCCGTGGAGGTTCCCGAAAGGAGCGCGCATGCGAGCCGTTGTCTTCGAACGATACGGCGCCCCCGCCGAGGTGCGAGAGGTGCCCGACCCCCGACCGGCCGACCACGGAGTCGTCGTACGGGTCGAGGCGACGGGCCTCTGCCGTAGTGACTGGCACGGCTGGATGGGCCACGACCCCGACATCACGCTGCCGCACGTGCCCGGGCATGAACTCGCCGGTGTCGTCGAGGCAGTGGGCCCCCGCGTGACCGGGTGGCGGCCCGGCGACCGGGTCACCGTGCCGTTCGTCTGCGCCTGCGGCACCTGTCCGGCCTGCGCCGCGGGCGACCAGCAGGTGTGCGAACGCCAGACCCAGCCCGGCTTCCACCACTGGGGCTCCTTCGCCGAGTACGTCGCGCTCGACCACGCCGACGTCAACCTGGTGGCGATCCCGGACGGCATGGCGTACTCCACCGCCGCCGCCCTCGGCTGCCGCTTCGCCACCGCCTTCCGCGCGGTGGTGCAGCGGGGCCGGGTGGCGGCGGGGGAGTGGGTCGCGGTGCACGGCTGCGGCGGGGTCGGACTGTCGGCCGTGATGATCGCGGCGGCGTCGGGGGCGCGCGTGGTCGCCGTCGACGTGTCACCGGAAGCCCTCGACCTGGCACGGAGGGCCGGCGCCGCGGAGTGCGTGGACGCGACCGGTGTCGCCGGCCCGGCCGCCGCCGTCCGTGAGCTGACCGGCGGCGGAGCCCATCTCTCCCTGGACGCCCTCGGCTCGGCCGCCACCTGCGCGGCCTCCGTGAACGGCCTGCGCCGGCGCGGCCGGCACGTCCAGGTGGGGCTGCTGCCCTCGGCCGACGGCACCACCCCCGTACCGATGGCCCGCGCCATCGCCCTGGAGCTGGAACTCCTCGGCAGTCACGGCATGGCCGCCCACGCCTACCCCGGCATGCTCGGCCTGGTCCGTTCCGGCGTCCTGCGCCCCGGCCTCCTGGTGACGTCCGTCATCACGCTCGACGCGACACCGGCGGCCCTCGCGGCGATGGGTGCGGCACCGGGGGCGGGGGTCACGGTCATCGAGCCGTGGAACCGGCAGCGGCCCACTCCCGGTCCAGGATCGACATGATCACCTCGTCGGCCCAGGCGCCGTCCCGCTGCTGGACCTCTCGCCGTACGCCCTCGACCACGAAACCGACCTTCTCGTAGACCCGCCGGGCCCGTGCGTTGTGGCCGTACACGTCCAACTGGATGCGGTGCAGGCCGAGTTGCTCGAAGCCGTGTCCGACGAGCAGCCGGGTGGCCTCGGTGCCGATGCCCCGGCCGCGGCCCCGGGGGCCGATGAGTGTGCGGAAGGTGCAGTTCCGGGCGGTCGGGTCGTAGTCGTACAGGACGGCCTCGCCCAGGACCTCCCCGGTCTCGGGGTCGGTGACGGCGAGGTCGAGACGGTCGGGGGCGGTGGCCCGGGAGCCGTACCAGGACCGGAGCCGTTCCCGGGTGAGCTCGGTGGACGGCTCGAAGGTGAAACGGATGACCTCGGGGTCGGCGATGATCTGCCCCATGATGCCGGCATCGGCCTCGGTGAAGGGCCGCAGGACGGTCTTCCGGCCGGTCAGGGTGGGTTTGACGGAGAAGCTCATGGCGTGACTGTGCCCCACCCGGCAGATGGGGCGCAGTCGAATAACGGGCAGATCAGTCCGGCCGGCGGCCGCGGTTGCCGGGCCGGGAGGCGACCCAGGCGCGGACGGTGTCGGCGTACCAGTAGGGCTTGCCGCCCTCCACGTGGTCGGGCGGGGGCAGCAGCCCGTGCTTGCGATAGGACCGTACGGTGTCCGGCTGCACTCTGATGTGCGCCGCGATCTCCTTGTAGGACCAGAGCCTTTGGTCGGTCATGAGTCGCACCTCCCTGCACGCGCCGCAGCGGCGACCGGGGGCGGTCGTCGGGGGAGCCGGGCGCTGCGCTGGCGATCACCAAGCCTGTGTCCGGTGAACGACGCAGAGTGACCGCGGGACAGTGCCTGTCGAGACGGTGTGACGCACAGCGGCGTACTTGTGACATGTGTGACGCGAACGAGGTGTTTGTGACACGGCTGCCGCCAGGTACAGGCGACCTCTGGTCCGAATGTCTGGACAAAACATTGACAGGGCTCGGCGTGCGGGGCTAGAAAGCCGGGGAGAGCCACGACGAAGGGAAGCCGATGGCCTACGACCTGATCACCATGGGGCGGATCGGAGTGGACCTCTACCCGCTGCAGACCGGTGTCCCGCTCGCCCAGGTGTCGTCCTTCGGCAAGTTCCTCGGCGGGTCGGCGACGAATGTCGCGGTCGCCGCGGCCCGGCTCGGCCGGCACACGGCCGTGATCACCCGCACCGGCGACGACCCGTTCGGCGCCTACCTGCACGAGGCGCTGCGCGGCTTCGGCGTCGACGACCGCTGGGTGACCCCGGTCCCCGGGCTGCCGACCCCGGTCACCTTCTGCGAGGTCTTCCCGCCGGACGACTTCCCGCTCTACTTCTACCGGCAGCCCAAGGCGCCCGACCTGGAGATCGACGCCCATGAGCTGGACCTCGACGCCATCCGTGCGGCCCGTGTCTTCTGGGTCACCGGTACCGGCCTGAGCGAGGAGCCCAGCCGTACGGCCACCCTCGCGGCGCTCGCCCACCGGGCGAAGGCGGGCACGACGGTCTTCGATCTCGACTGGCGGCCCATGTTCTGGGCCCATCCCGACGAGGCCCGGCCCTTCTACGCCGAGGCCCTGAAACACACGACCGTCGCCGTCGGAAACCTGGACGAGGTGGAGGTCGCCACCGGCGTGCGCGACCCGCACGCGGCGGCCAGGGCGCTCCTTGCGGCCGGCGTCGAGATGGCCGTCGTCAAGCAGGGGCCGAAGGGCGTGCTCGCCGTCAGCCGCGACGGCGACTCGGCCGAGGTGCCGCCGCTGCCGGTCGACGTCCTCAACGGCCTCGGCGCCGGAGACGCCTTCGGCGGCTCCCTCTGCCACGGCCTCCTCGAAGGCTGGGACCTGGAGACGATCATGCGGCACGCCAACGCCGCCGGCGCCATCGTCGCCTCCCGCCTGGAGTGCTCCTCCGCGATGCCCACCCCGGACGAGGTGGCCGCCGCGCTCGACGCCGGAGCGGTGCTGTGAGGGCCGGCCGGGTCACAGGCACCCGCACCGAGGGCGGCGCGGGCCGCGAAGCCACCACAGCCCCCCACCGGGAGGGTGCCGCAGGCACGGACTCCGATGCGGCCGTGGTCCCCGACCGGGAGGGTGCCGCAGGCGCGGACTCCGATGCGGCCGTGGTCCCCGACCGGGAGGGTGCCGCAGGCACGGACTCCGATGCGGCCGTGGTCCCCGACCGGGAGGGTGCCGCAGGCGCGGGCGCCGACGCCACCACAGCCCCCCGCCGCGAGCGCGCCGCAGGCACCGGCTCCGAGGCGGCCGTGGTCTCCCACCGCCCGGGGGCCGCAGATGCTGACTCCGATGCGGCCACAGCCCCCCGTCGCCAAAGCGCCGCAGGCACCGGCGCCGACGCCACCACAGCCCCCCACCGCGAGCGCGCCGCAGGCTCCCCGGGCTTCCGTGTCGACGTGGCCGAACTCGTCCGTATCCGCACCCACCACCCCGAGGCGATCGCCGAGGCCGCCGTCCGCCGGGCCCGCCGCCCGCTGCTGAACGACCGCGGCCGGCTGATGATCGTCGCCGCCGACCACCCGGCCCGCGGCGCGCTGGGTGTCGGCGACCGCAAGCTCGCCATGGCCAACCGCGCCGACCTGCTGGAACGGCTGTGCCTGGCACTGTCCAGGCCCGGCGTCGACGGGGTGCTCGCCACCGCCGACATCCTGGACGACCTGCTGCTGCTCGGCGCCCTCGACCACAAGGTGGTCATGGGTTCCATGAACCGCGGCGGACTGCAGGGGGCCAGCTTCGAGCTGGACGACCGCTTCACCGGGCACCGCCCCGAGGACCTCCAGCGGCTCGGCTTCGACGCGGGCAAGCTGCTGCTGCGCATCGACTACGACGACCCCGGCTCCCTGACCACCCTGGAGTCCACCGCCCACGCCATCGACGAGATGGCCGCGCGCCGGCTGCCGGTCTTCGTCGAGCCGTTCATCAGCCGTCGCACGTCCGGCGGAACGGTGCGCAACGACCTGTCCGCCGACGCGGTCACCAAGTCCATCGCCATCGCCTCCGGCCTCGGCGGATCCTCCGCCTACACCTGGCTGAAGGTGCCCGTCACCGAGAACCCCGACGACATGGCCCGCGTGATGGAGACCTCCACCCTCCCGGCCGTGCTCCTCGGCGGCGATGTCGCGGGCGACCAGGAGAAGGCGTACGAGAAGTGGCGCGGCGCGCTGCAACTCCCCACCGTGCGCGGCCTGGTGGTCGGCCGCTCACTGCTGTACCCGGCGGACGGCGACGTGGCCGCCGCCGTGGACACCGCCGTAGGACTGCTGTGAGGGCCGTATGACCAGCACCGACCTGCACCTGCCCCGGGGCGCCACCGCGAACGCCCACTACGCCGTCGACATCGGCCCCAAGGAGGCCGGCTGGACGCACAGCAGCCTGCGTGTCGTCGAGTTGGCGCCCGGCGGCAGCCATACCTTCACCACCGGGGACAGTGAGTGGATCGTGCTTCCGCTACAAGGCGGATGTACCGTACAAATTGAGGATAACGAGTTCCAACTCCTGGGACGGGACAGCGTGTTCGCGAACGTGTCCGACTTCGTGTACGCGCCCCGGGACACCCGGGTCCAGATCGCCTCCGGCGCGGGAGGCCGCTTCGCCCTGGCAGGAGCGAAGTGCGAGCGACGACTCCCCGCCCGCTACGGCCCCGCGCCGGAGGTCCCCGTCGAGGAGCGCGGCAGCGGCACATGCGCCCGCCGGGTGCGCAACTTCGCCTCCGCCGACTCCTTCGACTGCGACAGGCTGATCGCCGTCGAGGTGATCACGCCGGGCGGCAACTGGTCCTCGTACCCGCCGCACAAGCACGACGAGCACCGGCCCGGCGAGGAGTCCGAGCTGGAGGAGATCTACTACTTCGAGATCGACGGCCCGGACGGTCTCGGCTACCAGCGCGTGTTCCCCTCGCGCGAGGGCGGCGCGGACGTCCTCGCCGAGGTCCGCTCCGGCGACGCCGTCCTCGTCCCCGACGGATGGCACGGCCCGTCCATCGCCCAGCCGGGGCACGACATGTACTACCTGAACGTCATGGCGGGTCCGGGCGAGACCCGGGAGTGGCGGATCTGCTTCCACCCCGACCACGTAGAGAGCACAGGGGGCTACCGATGACGATCCGGCTGACCGTCGCCCAGGCACTCGTCCGTTTCCTCGCCGCCCAGTACACCGAACGCGACGGCGAGCGGCGGCGGCTGATCGGCGCCACCTGGGGCATCTTCGGCCACGGCAATGTCGCGGGGATCGGCCAGGCGCTGATCGAGTACCAGGACGTGATGCCGTACCACCAGGGCCGCAACGAGCAGTCCATGGTGCACGCGGCCGTCGGCTACGCCCGCCAGTCGAACCGCCTGTCCACGCACGCGGTGACGACGTCGATCGGCCCGGGTGCGACCAACCTGGTCACGGGCGCCGCGCTGGCCACCGTCAACCACCTCCCGGTGCTGCTCCTGCCCGGCGACGTCTTCGCCACCCGCCCCGCCGACCCGGTCCTGCAGCAGCTGGAGGTGCCGTACGCGGGTGATGTGTCGGTCAACGACACCCTGCGCCCGGTGTCGAAGTACTTCGACCGCATCACCCGCCCGGAGGCCCTGATCCCGTCCGCTCTGCAGGCGATGCGGGTGCTCACCGACCCGGTGGAGACCGGCGCGGTCACCCTCGCGATGCCGCAGGACGTGCAGGCGGAGGCCTTCGACTGGCCGGAGGAGTTCTTCGCCGAGCGCGTGTGGACCGTACGACGGCCGGGCGCGGACCCGACCGAGCTGGCCGAGGCGGTGCGGGCGGTCCGCGCCGCGAGCAGGCCGCTGGTCATCGCGGGCGGCGGCGTCCACCACAGCCGCGCCGAGGCGGCCCTCGCCGAGTTCGCCTCGGCCACCCGCATCCCGGTCGCCTCCACCCAGGCCGGCAAGGGCTCTCTGCGCTACGACCATCCGCAGGACGTCGGCGGCATCGGCCACACCGGCACCGCGACCGCCGACGAACTGGCCCGCACCGCGGACCTGGTGATCGGCGTCGGCACCCGGTACACCGACTTCACCACGGCCTCCGGCACCCTCTTCGAGAACCCGGACGTCCGCTTCCTCAACCTCAACATCGCCCCCTACGACGGCCACAAGCTGGCCGGGCTCCCGCTGGTCGCGGACGCCCGCAGCGGCCTGGGCGAGCTGACGGAAGCGCTGGTGATGCACGGGCACAAGGTGCCCGACGGGTACGTCGCCGAGTACACCGAGGACAAGGAGCGCTGGGAGCAGCGCGTCGACGCCTGCTTCGAGGCCGGCGAGACCGACGTACGGCCGACCCAGCCGCAGGTCGTCGGCGCCCTGGACGCCCTGGTGGACGAGTCCGACATCATCATCAACGCGGCCGGCTCGCTCCCGGGCGACCTGCACAAGCTGTGGCGGGCGCGGTCGGCGGACCAGTACCACCTGGAGTACGGCTACTCCTGCATGGGCTACGAGATCCCGGCCGCGCTCGGCGTGAAGCTCGCCGCACCCGAGCGGAACGTATGGGCGCTCGTCGGCGACGGCACGTATCTGATGATGCCGACGGAGATCGTGACCGCCGTGCAGGAGGGCATCGCCATCAAGGTGCTGCTGGTGCAGAACCACGGGTACGCGTCCATCGGCGGGCTGTCGGAGTCGGTGGGCGGCGAGCGGTTCGGCACCGACTACCGCTACACCTCGGACGACGGCACCTTCACCGGCGCCCCGCTGCCCGTGGACCTCGCCGCGAACGCGGCCAGCCTCGGCATGCGGGTGCTGCGCGCGAGGACCGTAGGGGACCTGCGCGGGGCGCTCGCGAAGGCGCGGGCCGCCGACACTCCCACATGTGTCTACGTGGAGACCGAAACGTCCGACACTGTGTCGGGCGCGCCTCCGGCGCAGGCCTGGTGGGATGTTCCTGTGGCCGAGACCGCGACCCGACCGTCGGCGGTCAAGGCCCGTGAGCTGTACGAACGGCACGTCTCGACCCGACGCCGCCATCTGTGAGAAGGAGTCTCTGGGCATGACGAAGATCGTCAACCACTGGATCGGCGGGAAGACCGTCGAAGGCGCGTCGGGCACGTACGGGCCGGTCACCGACCCGGCGACCGGCGCGGTCACCACGAAGGTCGCGTTCGCGTCGGTCGAGGAGGTGGACGCGGCGGTAGGGGCCGCCAAGGACGCCTTCGCCACCTGGGGCCGGTCGTCGCTGGCCCAGCGGACCGCCATCCTCTTCCGGTTCCGGGCGCTGCTGGACGCCCACCGCGACGAGATCGCCGAGCTGATCACCGCCGAGCACGGCAAGGTGCACTCGGACGCGCTCGGCGAGGTCGCGCGCGGCCTGGAGATCGTCGACCTGGCCTGCGGCATCAACGTCCAGCTGAAGGGCGAGCTGTCCACGGAGGTCGCGAGCCGGGTGGACGTCTCGTCCATCCGCCAGCCGCTCGGTGTCGTCGCCGGTATCACGCCGTTCAACTTCCCGGCGATGGTCCCGATGTGGATGTTCCCGATCGCCGTCGCGTGCGGCAACACGTTCGTGCTGAAGCCGAGCGAGAAGGACCCGTCGGCGTCCATCCGGATCGCCGAGCTGCTGAGCGAGGCCGGGCTGCCGGACGGCGTCTTCAACGTCGTGCACGGCGACAAGGTGGCCGTCGACCGCCTGCTGGAGCACCCGGACGTCAAGGCCGTCTCCTTCGTCGGCTCGACCCCGATCGCCCGCTACATCCACACCACCGCCTCCGCCGCCGGCAAGCGCGTGCAGGCCCTCGGCGGTGCCAAGAACCACATGCTGGTGCTGCCGGACGCCGACCTGGACGCGGCGGCCGACGCGGCGGTGTCCGCCGCCTACGGTTCCGCGGGCGAGCGCTGCATGGCCATCTCCGCGGTCGTGGCCGTGGGCGCAATCGGTGACACGCTGGTGGAGAAGATCCGCGAGCGCGCGGAGAAGATCAAGATCGGTCCTGGCAACGACCCGGCGTCCGAGATGGGCCCGCTGATCACCGCCGCCCACCGTGACAAGGTGGCCTCGTATGTCTCCGGCGCCGCCGCCGAGGGCGCGGAGGTCGTGCTCGACGGCACCGGATACACCGTCGAGGGCTTCGAGGACGGCCACTGGATCGGCATCTCGTTGCTGGACAAGGTGCCGACCAGCGCCAGGGCCTACCAGGACGAGATCTTCGGCCCGGTGCTGTGCGTCCTGCGCGTCGACACCTACGAGGAGGGCGTGGCCCTCATCAACGCCTCACCGTTCGGCAACGGCACCGCGATCTTCACCCGGGACGGCGGCGCGGCCCGTCGCTTCCAGCTGGAGATCGAGGCGGGCATGGTCGGCGTGAACGTCCCGATCCCGGTCCCCGTCGGCTACCACTCCTTCGGTGGCTGGAAGGACTCGCTCTTCGGCGACCACCACATCTACGGCAACGACGGCACGCACTTCTACACCCGCGGCAAGGTCGTCACCACCCGCTGGCCCGACCCCGCCGACGCCCCGGCGGGCGTGGACCTGGGCTTCCCGCGCAACCACTGAGCGCCCTCGCAAGCGCCGCCGAGGCCGTCCGTCATACGGACGGCCTCACTTTTTTGCGGCGGGCCGCTGCGGTTCCCGTACGGCCGGAAAAGGCACGACAGGCGGAGCATTTGGCGCGGGAATCGGTTTCTAGATCGCGATTTTCCTGCGGATTCCGTAGGTGAACACCCATTGACGCGGTGGTTTTCGTGGGGGTTCTCTATGCAGCGCCGGGAGCGGACGAGTGAACACAGACGATCCGCCGGAGGCGATAGCGCTCCCGTCCCCCACCTCAGTCACACGAGTCGATCGGAACCGCCGCATGACCGACACGCTCCCCCCTGTCGACACAGCCGTCACAGAGGCTTCTGACAGCCCCCAGAAGCTCAAGCGATCGATCGGCGTCGTCGGCGGCACCCTGCTCACCCTCTCGTGCGTCACGCCCGCCTCCACGCTCTTCGTGATCGTGCCCGACCTGTTCGCCGGCCTGGGGACCGCGACGGCGCTCTGTATCGCCATCGGCGCGCTGCTCTGTATCCCCGTGGCGTTCTGCTACTCGGAGCTGGGCACCCTCATCCCCAGCGCGGGCGGCGAGTACGCCATCGTCTCCACGCTGGCCGGGCGCCTCGCCGGCTGGCTGGCCTTCGTGATGTCGCTGCTCGTCGTGATGATCGTCCCTCCGGTCATCGCGATGGGCACCGCCGACTACCTCGCCCCGGTCATCCACCTCGACCCGGCCTTGACGGGCGCCGGCGTGATGATCGCGGCCACCCTCGCCGGTCTGCTGGACCTGCGCGCCAACGCCTGGATCACCGGCATCTTCCTGGTCCTGGAGGTCGTCGCCGCCGGTGTGGTGGCCGTGCTCGGCTTCAGCCACGCCCACCGCGGTGCGGGCAGCCTCGTGGGATCCCTCCAGACGGCCGGCGAGCACGCGCACATCAACCCGGTCACGGCCATGATGGTGCTCTCCGGACTCGCCATCGCCCTCTTCGCCACCCAGGGGTTCTCCACCGCCGTCTACCTCTCCGAGGAGCTGGAGAACCCGCGCCGCAGCGTCGCCCGCACCGTCCTCGCCACGCTCGCCATCTCCAGCGTGGTCATCCTGGTGCCGGTCGTGGCGATCACCCTGGGCGCCGGTGACCTCAAGGCCCTGACCGGCGGCGACATCTCCAGCATGGTCATCGCCTGGAGCAACTCGGCCGTCGGCACCTTCGTCAGCCTGTGCGTCGCCCTCGCGATCATCAACGCGGGCATCGTCATGGTCATCCAGAACTCCCGCGTCCTGTTCGCCTCCGCCCGCGACAAGGCCTGGCCCGCGCCGGTCAACAAGGCCTTGGCCAAGCTGGGCCGGTTCGGCTCTCCGTGGGTCGCCACCCTCGTCGTCGGCGTCCCCGGCGCCTTCCTCTGCTTCGTCAACCTGGACACGCTCTACGGCGTCACCGGGGTCGCCGTCACCGGCCTGTACCTGCTGGTCGCGATCGCCGCGCTGCTCGGCCGCCGCGGGGCGCACGGCGGCAAGCAGGCGTGGCGGATGCCGCTGTGGCCGGCCATGCCGGTCCTGCTGATCGCGGTCCTCGTCTACATCCTGGTCGAGCAGGACCCGTCGTACCTGTGGTGGACCGGCGGCATCACCGCCGTCGCCACCCTCTACTGGGCCTTCTACCTCCGCCCGCGCCGTGAGACCCGGTGGCTGGTCTCCCTGCCGGAGGACGTCCGGCGCGCCGAGGAGACGGTGGCGTAAGGCCGCTGTACCACGCCTGCGGTACGCCGGGCCCGCCCCGTACTCCCGGGGGAGGGCCCGGCATTCCGCCCACCGGCTGCCCCGGTTGCCGGTGGCCGCCCGTACCGTTGGGTGCATGGATCTTCGGGTGCCTTCGGTGCGAGGGCTGCTCCAGGGGCCGCGCCGGCTTTTCGCCGCCGCGGCCGCCCTCGTGGTGCTGGCCGGTGCCGGCACCTGGACGGCCGCCGCATCCGGTGATGCGCCCCCGGTGCACCGGACCGACCAGGTCATGGCGGTGGACGGCGTCCGCCTGGACACGTCGTTCTTCACCCCGGCCACCGCCGGCCGGCACCCCGCGGTGCTGCTGGCGCACGGCTTCGGCGGCAGCAAGGACGACCTGCGCGAGCAGGCCGAGGACCTGGCCCGGGACGGCTACGCGGTCCTGACCTGGTCCGCGCGCGGCTTCGGCAGGTCCACCGGGAAGATCGGGCTCAACGACCCGAAGGGCGAGGTCGCCGACGTCTCCCGGCTCATCGACTGGCTGGCCGAGCAGCCCCAGGTCCGGCTCGACAAACCGGGCGACCCGCGCGTGGGCATGGCCGGCGGCTCCTACGGCGGCGCGGTCTCGCTGCTCGCCGCGGGATACGACCACCGGGTCGACGCCATCGCCCCGGCCATCACCTACTGGAACCTCGCGGACGCCCTGTTCCCGGGCGGCGTCTTCAAGAAGCTGTGGGCCGGTGTCTTCGTCAACACCGGCGGCGGCTGCGCCCGCTTCACGCCGGCGCTGTGCCGGATGTACGACAGGGTCGCCGCGTCCGGCACCCCGGACCAGGCCGCCCGCCGGACACTTGAGGCTCGCTCGCCGTCCGCCGTCGGCTCCCGCATCAAGGTGCCCACGCTGCTCATGCAGGGCCAGACGGACTCCCTGTTCACCCTCGCCCAGTCCGACGCGGCCGGGAAGGCGATCCGGGCGAACGGCGCCCCCGTGGACGTCGACTGGATCGCGGGCGGCCATGACGGCGGCGACATGGAGACCGGCCGGGGCCGGGCACGCGTGCGTGCGTGGTTCGACCGGTATCTGAAGGGCGACGAGGACACCGGCACCGGCCCGGCCTTCCGGATCACCCGCACCGGAGGCGTGAACTCCACCGACGGTACGGCCCAGTTGCGCGGCGCGAGTGCCGCCGCCTACCCCGGCCTGCGCGACCACCCGCGCGGCATCGCCCTGACCGGCGGCACCCAGCACCTCGCCAACCCGGCCGGCGCCACCCCGCCCGGCGTCTCCGCGCTGCCCGGCCTCGGCGGCTCCGGCGGCCTCACCCAGTTGTCCGCGCTCGGCCTCGGCGTCTCCCTCGACTTCCCCGGCCAGTACGCGAAGTTCGACTCCGCGCCGCTCACCCGCGACCTGCAGATCACCGGCACCCCGACCGCGACCGTCCACCTCACCTCGACCAGCGACGACGCCGTCCTGTTCGGCAAGGTCTACGACGTCGGCCCCGACGGCACCCGGCAGGTGCTGCCCGCCCAGCTCGTCGCCCCCTTCCGGGTGACCGGCGCCAAGGCGGGCAGGGACGTCACGCTCACCCTCCCGGCGATCGACCACGAGGTGCAGAAGGGCCACCGGCTCCGCCTGGTCCTCGCCTCCACCGACCTCGGCTACGCCTCACCGGCCGCCCCGGCCACCTACACGGTCTCCCTCAAGAGCGACCTGAGCGTGCCGACGGCCCCGGCCGTCACCACCGCCGCGGCACCCCTGCCCGCCTGGGTGTGGTGGCTTCCGGTGGCCGCGGCGGGGGCCGCGCTCGCCCTGCTGCTCACCGCCCGCCGCCGTACGGCCGGCCCCGCTCCCGATCCCGAGCTGGCCGAAGTCCCGCTGCTGATCAGGGACTTGAGCAAGCGGTATGCGAAGTCCACCGACCGGTACGCGGTGCGTGAGCTGTCCTTCCGGGTCGAGAAGGGCCAGGTGCTCGGCCTGCTCGGACCCAACGGCGCGGGCAAGACCACCACTCTGCGCATGCTGATGGGCCTGATCACCCCGGACGCCGGCGAGATCCGCGTCTTCGGCCACGCCGTCCGGCCCGGCGCGCCCGTGCTGTCGAGGGTCGGCGCCTTCGTGGAGGGCGCGGGCTTCCTGCCGCACCTGTCCGGCCGGGCCAACCTGGAGCTGTACTGGCAGGCCACCGGCCGCCCGCCCGAGGACGCCCACCTGGACGAGGCCCTGCGGATCGCCGGGCTCGGCGACGCGCTCGCCCGCGCGGTGCGCACCTACTCGCAGGGCATGCGCCAGCGCCTCGCCATCGCCCAGGCCATGCTCGGCCTGCCGGACCTGCTCATCCTGGACGAGCCCACCAACGGCCTCGACCCGCCCCAGATCCGGGAGATGCGCGAGGTGATGATCCGCTACGCCTCCGGCGGCCGTACGGTGATCGTCTCCAGCCATCTCCTCGCCGAGGTGGAGCAGTCCTGCACCCACCTGGTCGTCATGGACCGCGGCCGGCTCGTCCAGGCCGGTCCGGTCGGCGAGATCGTCGGCTCCGGCGACACCCTGCTCGTCGGCACCGGCGGGCCGGTGGAGGAGCCCGTCGTGGAGAAGGTGGCCGCGCTGCCCGGCGTCGCCTCCGCGGTGCGCACGGACGACGGACTGCTGATCCGGCTCGAAGCCGGCGGCACTCCCGAGCGGCTGGTCGTGGAGCTGGTGCGGCTGGAGGTGCCGGTCGCCTCGGTCGGCCCGCACCGCCGCCTGGAAGACGCCTTCCTCACCCTGATCGGAGGTTCCGCATGAGCACGCTCACCGAGGTCGCCTCCGGTTACCGGACGCGGCACACCCTGCCCCTGCGGGTCGAGCTGGTCCGCCAGCTGGGGCGGCGCCGCACCCTGGTCATGGGCGCGATTCTCGCGCTCCTGCCGTTCGTGCTGCTGATCGCCTTCGCCGTCGGCGGTGATCCGGGCGGCCGGAACAACCAGATCACCCTGATGGACACGGCCACCGCGTCCGGCGCCAACTTCGCCGCGGTGAACCTGTTCGTCTCGGCCGGCTTCCTGCTGGTCATCCCGGTCGCCCTGTTCTGCGGGGACACGGTCGCCTCGGAGGCGAGCTGGTCCTCCCTGCGCTATCTGCTCGCCGCGCCCGTGCCGCGGGCCCGGCTGCTGTGGTCCAAGCTGGTCGTGGCGCTCGGACTGAGTCTCGCCGCGATGATCCTGCTCCCGGTGGTCGCCCTCGCCGCCGGTACGGCGGCCTACGGCTGGGGCCCGCTGCAGATCCCCACCGGTGGCGCGCTGGACGCCGGTACGGCGCTGCAGCGCCTGGCGGTGACCGTGGCGTACGTCTTCGTGTCCCAGCTGGTCACCGCGGGGCTCGCGTTCTGGCTGTCGACGAAGACCGACGCCCCGCTCGGCGCGGTGGGCGGCGCGGTCGGCCTGACCATCGTCGGCAACGTCCTGGACGCCGTCACCGCGCTCGGCCACTGGCGTGACTTCCTGCCCGCGCACTGGCAGTTCGCCTGGGCCGACACCGTCCAGCCGCACCCGGAGTGGACCGGCATGATCCAGGGGACGGCGATCTCCCTGAGCTATGCACTCGTGCTCTTCGCCCTGGCCTTCCGCGGGTTCGCCCGCAAGGACGTGGTGTCGTAATCCCCTTTATAGGATCAATCGATTCGCCGACCAGATGTGAATACCTCTGTATAAACCCCGGGAATGCGCTCCTTCACTCCCATGGCATTCATGCGTATGGAGTAGTGCGTCGCTTTTGGCGGACTGCGGACTGCTATGTTCTGCGTCTGTCGGATCAGAGGTAACTTCAAGTGAGGTGAATCATGAAGAAGGCAGTTTTCACAACTGCGGCATTGGCGATCGGCGCGAGTCTCGTGGGTGGCTCCGCCGTCGCCGCGTCGGCCGCCGGCAAGGCGCCCGCTCGCGAAACGACCGGCCCGCTCGGCCTCATGTCGCAGACCGAGGTCACTCCGGCGCTCGTGCCCGCGGCCGACACCGTGATGCGAGTGGCCAAGCAGGGCAGCCTCACCAAGGGCAGCGCGTTCGACGAGAACCAGGCGTCGTCGGTCACCGGCAAGAACAAGGCCGCGAAAATCTCCGGCGTATACCTGGACGGTATGGGGCGCAGCACCAACAAGAAGCCCGCGATTCCGGTGAAGAATCCGCTCGGAACCGGATCCGTCCAGCTCCACCCGTTGAACGGGCCGACCAGTGCCGGGGTCGGCAGCCTCCTCAATCAGGGGTGACGCGGAAACCGCCAGGAGTCGGCGTGACCAGGATTCTGACACTCTGATCCGGTTCCCTCGCCAGAGACCCGGCACCGCAGTGCCGCGCACCCACCCCGGCGCCGATGTCGTGCCGCACACACGCCACAAACCTGTCCGGCCCACTGGATTCCTCCTTGCCAGTGGGCCGGACGCATGTCGGCGCTGACGCCGGGCCCGTGCAGCCTGAATGCATCGGTGCACGGCTGCGGTTCCGCCATCCGGTGGAATCCGCCCGGTATGCCCGGTGTCCGCGTGACTTTTCGCCGCATATTTCGGTTTCTTGCTATGTAAGCGCGGCTTACCGTGAATCCAGGAAGGAACCGAGTTGACCAGGAAGTTCGCGGTCGTCACTGCACTCGCCCTTAGCGCGCTCTGCGGCAGCGCTGGCGTTGCCTCCGCCCACTCGAACACGACCAACGTCACCGGTGGTGATGGCTTTTCGGAGTCCCCGGTCGTCGTGAACGCCCCGCAGCAGGGCGTGGTTGTCGTCAACGGCTCGCTCGTCGATGGCCGCTGCATCGCGCCGTGGTCGAACGGCGCCGTCGGCGTCCTTGGCGGCGCCGCCACCATCGCGCCGAATTCGCACTACGCCGCCTGCAACACAGCGCCGGTCGACCAGTCGCAGCGCGCCGCATACCAGGGCGGCCTGCTCTTCTGACCCCTGCTTCGAGTCATCCCGAGCAGGTGAACCCCCTCGCAGTCCGGAAAGGACACTCCATGCGTAACAAGGTTACGGCCATCTCCGCCCTCGCCGCGGGCGTCGTCCTCGCGGCCGCCGGCACTGCCGCAGCCGACAACTGCACGACGGTCACCGGCGGCAACGGCTTCTCGTCGTCCCCGGTTGTCGTGAACGCCCCGCAGCAGGGTGCCGTCGTCTCCAACGGCACGCTCGTCGACCTGCGCTGCGTCGCGCCCTGGTCCAACGGCGCCGTCGGCGTCCTCGGCGGCGCCGCGACCATCGTGCCGAACTCGCACTACGCCGCCTGCAACACCGCGGGCGTCGACCAGTCGCAGCGTGCCACGTACACGGGTGGCCTGCTCTTCTGAGCCCCCTTCGCGCTCCGAACCATCCCGGAGCAGGGCGGGGACGTCCCAGACGTTCCCGCCCGACCCGCCCCTCCCATCCGAAAGGCGCATCCATGCGTAAGAAGGTTACGGCCCTGTCCGCCCTGGCAGCGGGACTCGTCCTGGCGGCCGGTGGCACCGCTGCGGCCGACAACACCACCACCGTCACCGGTGGCAACGGCTTCTCGGAGTCCCCGGTCGTCGTGAACTCCCCTCAGCAGGGCATCCTCGTCTCCAACGGCTCGCTCGTCGACGGCCGCTGCATCGCGCCGTGGTCCAACGGCTCCGTCGGCGTCCTCGGCGGTGCCGGTGTCGCCGCGCCGAACTCGCACTACGCCGCCTGCAACACCGCGGCGGTCGACCAGTCGCAGCTGGCCCCCTACGCCGGTGGCCTGCTGTTCTGAGCAGCCCGGAGCATGGCGGCCCGCCGACGCCCGGCGGGCCGCCATCTGCTTTTCCCGCACACGGAGAAGGCCGGCTCCGGGAACCCCGGAGCCGGCCTGAAAAGCCCAGCGGATGCGTCTTCTACTTCAAGACGGGAAGCGCGGCGGGCGGCTTGCCGTTGAGGGGGTTCGGCAGGGCGCCGCCGAAGACGGGGGTCTTGACGACACCCGACTTCTTCACGCCGTCCGCCGCGTGCTTGACGTCGTTGGCCAGGGCGCCGGTCGGCATCTCGGCCGCGTTGGGGAGAGACCGGGCAACCGTCTTCCCGTCATCGATGAGACCCTGCGCCGGTACGTCCGCCGCGAAAGCCGGCGCCGCGGCGCCCGCCATGGCCAGGGTGCCGACAACGATGGCGGCAGCCTTCAGACTCTTCATTGTGTTCCTTTCTCTCGCTTCCGCTGGCCTAACGAGAGAAGGGCGCCACGGGAAACTCCGTTGACCGCAAGTTCCCCGGAATTCATACATCCTGAACGACGGTGCAGAAATTTTTGTCGGATTATCTGTGCATTACGCCGGCTTGCCGCAGGTCCAAGCAGGTGAATTCCTCCGACACGGCTGACGGCTCCGCGGAAAAAGGGACTAGATGCTTTGCGCTGGTCCCAAGTGTTTCTTCGGAAGGGAAGCCTCGGTCATGCGCATTCCCCGTGAGCCGCACGTCCTGCACGTCACTCAGCCGGTCCAGGGCGGTGTGGCACGGTTCGTGACGGACCTGGCGGTGGCGCAGCGCGCCGCGGGGCTGCGGGTCAGTGTCGCCTGCCCGCGCGGCGGCGCACTGACGGACGCGCTGCGCGCGGAGGGCTGCGGGGTGCTTCCGTGGAACGCGACCCGTTCACCCGGACCTCGACTCCCCGGTGAAGTGGCCCTGCTGGCCCGGGTGCTGCGCGAGGTGCGTCCCGACGTGGTGCACGTGCACGGCGCGAAGGCGGGGCTCGCCACCCGGCTCGCGGTGCGCGGCCGGCTCCCGACCGTCTTCCAGCCGCACGCGTGGTCGTTCGAGACCGCGGACGGCGTCAAGGCCCACGCCGCCGTGCGCTGGGAGCAGTTCGGGGCGCGATGGGCGGCGTGCGTCCTGTGTGTGAGCGAGGCGGAACGGCGCACCGGGGAACGGCACGGCATCACCGCCCAGTGGCTCATGGTCCCCGACGGCGTCGACACCCGCAGGTTCCGGCCGGAGGGGAGCATCGCCCGGTCCGCGGCGGGCCCCCTCGTCGTGTGCGTGGGACGGCTGTGCCGGCAGAAGGGGCAGGACGTGCTCCTGCGGGCCTGGGCCGCCGTCGTACGGCAGGTGCCGGACGCCCGGCTGGTGCTGGTGGGCGACGGTCCGGACGCGGGGCGGCTGCGCGCGGCGGCGCCCGCGTCGGTGGAGTTCGCCGGCCCGGCGGCCGACGCCGCCCCCTGGTACCGGGCCGCCGATGTGGTGGTCCTGCCGTCCCGCCGGGAGGGCCGGGCGGTCGTCCTCCTGGAGGCCATGGCGTGCGCCCGGCCGGTCCTCGTGACGGACGTGGACGGCGTGCGCGAGAGCCTGCCGCCCGGCCATCTGCCGCACTGCCTGGTGCCGCCGGAGGACGCCGACGCGCTGGCGCGGGCGCTGACGGCGCTGCTGCGCCGTATTCCGCTGCGCGCGGCCCTGGGCGCACAGGGCCGCGCACATGTGGTCGCCGCCCACGACGTCCGGCAGACCAGGGACGCGGCGAGCGGGGTGTACCGGGAACTGCTCGGCATCGGCACCACGCCGTTCGTCCCCAGCCAGAGCCGGGAGTCCATCACCACGTGACCCTGCTCCGGCCGGTCACCCGGCGGCGGACGCGGTCACGTCGAGCGGCGCCGACCGGGGCGTCGTGTGGGTTCCGTCGGTGACGGCGATCGTGTAGCGGTGGTGGGAGCCGGGGGAGACCGAGTCCGTGTACGTCATGTCCGGGCGGTCCCATTCCGTCGACCGCTGCTTCCGCGTGGCCACGAGCACCCCGTCCCGGTGGATCCGGTAGGTCAGCTCCGCGTCGTCCCTGTCCCATGCGGCGCGCCAGGTGAGGGTGACCCTTCCGGTGCGGGAGGTGTCGCCCGTGAGCCGGGGGGCCTCCTGCGGCGCCGTGTTGCGGGGGCCGGTCCCGAAGCGCGTCAGGCCCTGCTGCGGTGTGCCGTTGACCGCGGTGAACTCGCCGCCGGCCCACAGGATGTCGCCGGCCAGCGCGAGCGCCCGCGGGCCGACCCCCTCACCGATGCCGTCGTCGGTGTCCGGGAACCAGTGCAGGATGCGCCTGTCGTCGGTCGACTGCGCGAGGAAGTGCCGGCGCGGCCCGTCGGGGAAGCCACCCGGCGTCAGCCCGCAGTAGTGGGCGTGGGAAGCGCTGTACAGCACGCCCTTGCGCACGACGAGATCCTGGGTGGCGCCCAGGCAGGTGTCCTTCCAGACCATCGTGCCGTCGGACAGCCGGCCGGCGATACGGCCGTCGAAGATCCCCGTTCCCGAGCCCTCGGCGCCCAGGTAGAAGCGGTCGCCGTTGCGTGCCAGCGACGTCACCGCGGACCGTTCCGGAATCCAGTCCGGAAAGGACCGCAGGGTTGCGCCGTTGGCCGGGTCCAGGGACACCAGCGCCTGCTCCGGACGGCCGTTGACGTGGTGGAAGGCGCCGCCGACGAGCAGCTGTCCGCGGTCGGGCACCGCCAGGACCGCGCGGACCGGCTCGTCGATGTCCGCGCTGAGCGGCAGCAGCGAGCCGCTCCGGCTGAACGCCGCCAGACGCTTCCTGGGCTTGCCGTCCACGACGGTGAACTCACCGCCCAGGTACACCGTTGTGTCCGTGGTCTCGATGGTGCGTACGGTCGCGGACACGGCGGGGCGGAAGTCCTTGCGCAGCGTGCAGTCGGCCGTGTTCAGCGCGACGGCGCTGGCCACGCCGGTGCCGTCGACCCTGCCGAACGACCCGCCGACGTACAGCACCTTGCCGTCGCGCGACGCCTTCAGCGCCCGTACGGTGCCGGCGCCCTGGGTGAAGGAGTGGGCGCACGGCAGCAGTTTGCCGGTGACCGCGTCGAACGCCGCGAAGTTCCTCCGGGTGACCTCCTTCTCACCGGGCTTCGCGCCGGGCGGGCGGACGCTGTCGAAGGTGCCGCCGACGTATACGACACCGCGTGCGTACTCGACCGACCAGACGACACCGTCGGTCTGCCAGGTCGCCAACGGGGCGGCTGTCAGCGTCTTTTCGTGGTCGGTCTGCGCGCCGGAAGCGGTGGTGAGCGAGGCGGCGGCAAGGAGGATCACTGCGGAAGCCGTGGTGGCGGTCCTGGAGGTGGTTTTCCTTAGACGCATGGAACATCCCGGGTCGAGGGATACGGGGCGAGAAGCTTTCCGAAAGTAGACACCCGGCCGCGTATCACCGGATTCGACAAGCGGGCGCTCCACCCTTCAGGCCCTTACTGAAGCTCAAATGGCCTAGGAAAAGGAGTCGTAATCCATAACGACAGTCCATTCGTGCCAGTGTGGTGGACGCCCGGCGGCCCGATATCGGGTACCGGAGGTCAGGTAACCAGGCATTGAGGAGGAGTGCTCGTTATGCGAGTAGCTGCCCGCGCGAAGACGCAGTCACGAAGGTGGAGTTGGGGGGCGGGGCTCGTCGGCGCCGGGCTGACCGCGACCGTGGCGTTCGGCATCGCCGCCGGCCCCGCGTCGGCCCACGCGGTTCCCCGCGTGCTGCAGGCCTGCAAGTCGTGCCCGACGACCGGCACGTCATCGTGCTCGGCCTGCCAGTCGAGCGGCACATCGGGGTGCTCGGCGTGCCAGCCGACGACGCCCCCGTCCGGCTGCACACCGTGCCAGACGACCCCGCCCCCGCCCCCTCCGGGGACCTGCCCGACGGGCGCGACCGCGTTCAGCGTGACCAACCCGACGACCGGACCCGTGGCGATCCCCGGCGACGGAAACCTCCAGCTCACCGTCAGCAACGGGACCCAGGGCGAGTTGTTCGGCTTCAGCATCCCCTCGGCCGCCCACCGTTCCGTCGTCCAGATCACGGTCACCGGCAGTACCGGCGCCAAGGTCTACAAGTACGACAGCTCGACGGGCTTCCCCGACGGCACGGCGGCCGACGCGGGACTCCACGCCCCGGCCGACTCCGGCGGGAAGGACCCGGCCATCACCCGCGTCGACTTCTGCGTCAAGCCCACCAAGTACGTCTGACGCGGCGGCGCCCGGCATCGCCTGACCCTGCCGCACCACCGCGCCGTACCCAGATGTGGGGGCCCGGGACGTCCCGGGCCCCCACACGCCGCAGGCGGCCGGACGGCCGGGGTTCAGTCCGTGGGGGAGGTGTCACCGGGGGACGCGGGCGGGGTGGCGGGCGTGGCCGGCGCGGATCTGGCGCCGGCGGGGTCGGCGTCGATGCAGTCGGTGAAGCGTACGAAGGGGGCGGGGGTGGCGCTGGGGCCGTCGGTGACGGCGAACTCGCCCTGCGGCCGGCTCCGCAGCAGGCACATGTCGTAGCGGACGACGGTCGGCTGGGTGTCCTGCCGGTCGGTCGTCCGGTACTGGTGCCGGCCCACGAGCTGGCAGGAGTCGTAGCGGATCAGCGGCCCCCGCGGGCCCACGCTGTACTGGTGCGGACGGATGTCGGCGGAGAAGTCCCTGAAGGCGTTCGCGGTGTCGTCGCAGTCGGTGAAGTGGACCGTTCCGCTGCTCCACACGCAGTCGATGATCCGTACGTCCGGGTCGCGCACCTCGAAGCGGATGTCCTGGGCGTGGAAGCGCTGCACCGAATCGTGGTGCTCGCTGACCGGGAAGCGGAAGAAGGTGCTGGTGGTGCCGTACTCGGCGGTGCTCTGGGGGCGTTTTCCGGTGATGATGTAGGAGCCGCCCCGGCAGGAAATGGATCCGCCGTAGGGGAACTCCAGGAAGTTGCCCCACTCGTATTCGACCTTCATGTCGGTGAACCAGTAGTTCAGGAACTGGTCCTGGTCGTTCGGCGCGGCCTGCTTGCGTCCTGTGAGCCCCGAGTAGAGAAACGCCTTGCGGTAGCTGCCGGCGACCGTGCAGGCCTGCCACAGCATCTCCGAGTTGGTGTTGGTGCCGTCGAGGGCCAGCCCGTACTCCCATTCGCCGAGCCATTCGCACTCCGTGAACCGGTAGTCCTGGGCCTGGCCGGTGGAGTAGGAGCGGAAGAAGGAGGCGCCGGGGGTGGCGGAGCGGAACTGCATGCGTTCGAAGGAGAGGTTGGACCATCTGTCCTCGTTCCGGCACAGATAGGAGCCGGGGCCGGTTTCCGGGCGGAAGACGAGGGCGGTCATGTTCTTGCCCGCCCCGACGAAACGCAGACCGTTCGCGGGCCGCGGCGGGGCGACGCCGTTCAGCAGGGCGTGCGGACGTGTGATGAGGAAGTCGCCGGCGGGGATCTCCACCACCAGCCGGCCCACGCCGTCGCGGACGCGGGCGGCGGCGAGCGTGTACGCGGTCTCGAACGCCTGCGTGTCGTCGGTGCGTCCGTCGCCCACGGCACCGAGATCGGTGACGTTGACCGAGGACATCGGCCCGATGTCCGCATGCCTGGAGGACGCACTTTTGGCGGTCGCACTGTTGGCGGGCAGGGCTGCCGCGACCAGCAGTGATGTTCCGCCGCGCAGAATACGCCGACGATTGCGGGCCATCTCGCCATCCTGTTCTGTCATAGTTGCCTTCCTTTGTCACGTGGTGTGTCGCCAAGGAGGGTTATGGCCGAGTTCGCGGAAATGCTGAGGCAACTGTCGGCGGCACAGAAACCGGCGAAGGGGGTGTCGGTCTACAGCCGGTTCGTCAATCGTCCGGCCGGCCGTGTGATGGCGGCGCTGGCCTCCCGGATCGGTGCGACCCCTGATCAGCTGACGCTACTCGGCGCCTTGTTCACTTTTCCGGCTCTGGCCGCGGTGGCCCTGCTGAGGCCCGAGCCCTTGATGTCGGTCTGCGTCGGCGTGGCCCTTGCCGTGGGTTTCGCGCTGGACGCCGCGGACGGTCAGCTCGCGCGGAGCCAGCGCTGCGCGACGTTGTCGGGTGAATGGCTGGACCATGTGCTGGACTGCGTCAGGGTCGTCACCCTCCACCTGGTGGTGCTGGTGGCGTTCTACCGCTTCTTCGCCCTGCCCAGTCCGCTCTTTCTGCTGGCCCCCCTGCTGTTCCAGCTCGCCGCGGTGGTGATCTTCTTCGCCGGAATTCTCACGCAGCAGCTCAAGGGGCGGGTGGCGGCGGGAAGAGGCGGTGGTCCGGCCTCGGCGTGGGGGTCCGTCCTGCTCCTGCCGGTCGACTACGGCACGACCTGCGTCTGCTTTCTATTTCTGGGCAGTCCGGACCTCTTCCTTGCCCTGTACTGTGTGCTCCTCGTGGCTCATGTCCTGTTCATGGCGGCCTTCCTGGTGAAGTGGTTCCGCGAGCTCCATCAGCTCCAGCGCCCTGCGCAGTAGCGTGCTGGACGTGTGCACGGTGTAGGGGAAGTAGACGACGTCGACACCGACTGTCGCGAAACGGCGTTCGAGGATGTCCCATTTGGTGGTTCCCTTCCAGTCGTCGCCCTTGAACACGACGTGGAATCCGACCTGCTTCCAGATCTGCAGTTTGTCCCCGTGCGTCTCCACGACGACGTCGTCGACGTGGCGCACGCTGCGGACGATCTCCAGGCGCTCGGCCAGCGGGATCACCGGTGGTCTGCCTTTGAGGCGCCTGGTCAGTTCGTCGGACGCCAGCCCGGCCACGAGCCGGTCGCAGTGCCGGCGCGCCTCGCGCAGGATGCTGAGGTGCCCGATGTGGAACAGGTCCCAGACGCCGGGCGCGTACCCGATGCGTGTCGCCGTCACAGCTCACGCTCCGCTCGTCCGGTCACCGCGCGCGGGCACCGTCACGATCATCGCGGACCGGGGCGAGGTGCGGCTGCCGGTCGTCACCTCGATCGCGTACTGGTGGCGGGAGCCGGCGGCCACCGAGTCGGTGTAGCTCATGGCCGGAAGGTCCCAGGCCGCGGATGCCTTGGCCTGCCGGGAGACGAGCTGTCCGTCCCGGTAGAGCCGGTACGTCAGGACAGCGGTGTTGCGGTCCCACACGGCATGCCAGCCGATGGTGACCTTCCCCGGGCGCGCGGCCAGGACCCCGAGGGCCGGGCTCTGGGGCGCGCTGGTGGGGGCGGAGGTGCCGAAGCGGGTGAGTCCCTGCTGCGGGCGGTCGTTGACCTGGGTGAACTCACCTCCGACCCACAGGGTGCCGCCGGCCATGGCGAGGGTGCGGGGGCCCACTCCCTCCCCGAGTCCGCCATCGGTGTCGGGGAACCAGTGCAGGATCCTCCGGTCGGTGACCGACTGCGCCAGGAGCGTGTGCCGGACGCCCCGCTCGGGGAACCCGCCGGGTGTCCGGGAGCAGTCGTGCGCGTGGGAGGCGCTGTAGAGAACGCCGTTGTGGGGCAGCACGGCCTGGGTGGCGCCGAGGCAGGTGTCCTTCCACAGCATGGCTCCGTCGCGGAGCCGGCCCGCGATGCGTCCGTCGAACACGCCCAGTCCCTCGCCTTCGGCGCCGAGGTAGAAGCGGGAGCCGTCCTGTGCGATCGACTTGACCGTCGAACCGGACGGCAGCCAGCCCGCGAAGGTGCGGACCGTCGCCCCGGTGGTGAGGTCCAGCGCGGCCAGGGCGTGGGCCCGCCTGCCGTTGACCGACCCGAAGTCCCCTCCGACCAGGAGGGTGCGCTGCGCGGGCGCGGCCGACAGGGCGCGGACGGGCAGGTCCAGGCTCGCCTGGAAGGGCAGCAGGGAGCCCGCGGGGGTCAGGGCGGCGACGCGGGCCCTGCGCCGGCCGTAGACCTGGTCGAAGTCGCCGCCCAGGTACACCGCTCGGCCGGTGGTCTCGATGACCCGGACGGTCGCGGACACCGCGGGCCGGAAGTCCGTGCGCAGGGTGCAGTCGGCGGTGTTCAGGGCCACCGCGTTGGCCACTCCCGTGGACCCGACGTGGCCGAAGGAGCCGCCCACGTACAGCACCCGTCCGTCGGGGGAGGCCTTCAAGGCCCGTACCGTGCCCGCGCCGTACGGGCCGGCGCCGTCGCTGAAGGAGGGGGCGCAGGGCAGCAGTGCGCCGGTCGCGGCGTCGAACGCGGCGAAGTTGTGCCGCGGGATCTGCCGGGTGCCGGGGGCGGCACCGGGCGGCCGGACCGCGTCGAAGGTGCCCGCGGCGTAGACGACACCGCGGGCGTAGGCCAGGGACCAGACGATCCCGTCCGTCTGCCAGGTGGCCAGGGGATCGGCGGTGAGCGTTGCCGTGTCGTGCCGCGTGACCGCGGCCGCGGGGGAGCAGAGCAGGGCGCCTGCGCACATGAGGGCTGCGGCAGCCGGACCCGTGACCGCCTTCTTACGGAGCTTGCTGTGACGCAAGGGGACACCTCGAAGGAAAGGGGGCGGGCAGGTTGAGGGCGATGCCTCATACGGTGCGACGGCGCAGCACCTGGACCAGCTCGCTTACTCCCAGAGGCGTACGGTATCGCCACAAAAAAGTACCAAATACGGACATTCCGACAGTCAGGCTGAGTGCGAGTCCTGACGGGGTGTCACCCGACAGGGTGTGCACGCCCGCCGGCACCACCGAGACCGCCGCGGCGATTCCGAGGGCACGTGTGTAACCGGCGGCCACCGTCCTGAAGCCGAGGCGCAGCCGGACCAGCAGGGCGGCCGAGAGGTTCTCCACCACGATGGCCGTACCCCAGGAGACGGCCGCGCCGAGGATGCCCCACCGGGGCACCGCGAGCAGGCCCACGGTGAGCTGCACCGCGAACGCCGCGGCGGTGCAGGCCAGATGCCACGAGCTCTTCCCCGCCATGAGCAGCACGGTCTGCGCGTTGCCGACGGCCACATTGACGACGGCGGCGGCACACAGCATGACCAGGGCGGGCGCCCCCCGCGTGAACTCCGGCCCGAACACCGCGAGAACGGTCCGGGGAAACCCGGCGATCAGAACGAACAGCGGCCAGGAGAACAGCACGATCCAGCAGGTCGAGGTGCGGTGCAGATGCTGCGCCTCGGCGAACTCGCCGACCGCGAGGAGCCGGCTGAGCTGCGGTGCCACGGCCAGCCGGACGGCGAGTTGGAGGAGGGTGCCCGCGGTGACGACACGGCCGATGGCGGTGTAGATGCCCGCCTCGGCGTCCGTGGCCAGCGCCGACAGCAGCAGGACCCCGACCCAGACCGCGCTGATGTCGAAGACGGAGGAGACCGCGCGGGGGGCGGAGAAGGCCCAGAACTCCCGCCAGGAAACGGCCGCTCCGCCCGCGGGGACGCTCCCGGAGTGAGGGGCCCGGCAGCGGCGCAGGCCCAGCCACGCGGCGGCGAGTCCGGCCAGCGCCGGCAGCAGCCACGCCGCCGCCAGGGACAGCAACCCGGGCGCCCAGTACGCCACGGGCACCGCGATCAGCACCCGCAGCACGGGCTTGCCGATCTGCTCCACGGAGACGAACGGCACCACGGTGCTGTATCCCTGGGTGGCGCCGAGCAGGATCAGGCTGACGGTGGCGGCCGGCAGGACCAGACCGAAGAACCGGATCAGCCGGAGCGCGTCGGCGCGCGGCAGGTGCGGCAGCAGGGTGGTCGCCACCGCGGGGCACCACAGCAGCACCAGGGCCGCCGCGGTGGAGGCCGCCAGGGCCGGCAGCACCGCCATGCGCAGCAGGGAGCCCACCGAGCGGCCGTCGTTGAGGGCGAGATCACCGGGGATGTAGCGGACGAGCCCGGTGTCGGCGCCGAGCTTGCAGACGTTGCTGGCGATGGTGAACAGGGCGACACCGGCGAAGATCGCTCCGGCCCCGTGGGCTCCGACCGCCCGGGTGATCAGGCCGACCAGCAGAAAGGCGAACACGGCGTTCGTACCGGAACCCACCGCACCCCACACCCCGCCCCGTGCGGCGGCGGCGACCGTGCTGCGGGCACCGGCCCCGGCGGTGGCGGGAGGGGCCGCCGCCCCGGACGCCGTCATCCCCGGGTGGCCGTGAGGGTGTCGTGCCGCCCCGCACGCTGCGTGGCCGGCAGGACACCCTCGGCCCGGGAACGGGGCCTGACGCGGCGGAGCACAGCGGTCGTGAGGCCGCGCCGCGCGCGCCCGGCGTCCACCACGGCACCCAGCAGGCGTCCACCGGAGCAGCCGATGAGTTCGCTCACCTGCCTGAGGTCCTCCCGCCGGGTGTCCCGTCCGGTGACGACCAGGACACCGCCGAAGTCCTCCGCGACGGCCAGGGAGTTCGGGTCCTCCAGCAGGGGCCCGGCGGCGACGACCGTGACGGGCGAGCCGGTGCCGGACGCCACCTGCTCCATCGTCCGGGACACCTCGGCCCGCAGGGGCACGCCGGTGCTGCCGCTGGAGCAGAGGGCGAACCGTCCCGCGGACCCCGCGTCGACGAGGACACCGCCCTCGGGCAGCGGCGTCTCCTGCCCGGCGCGCTCCGCCTCCGGCACCAGCGGCAGGCGCGTGGCGAGGCCGGGCGCGTCGGGGTCGGCGTCCACGAGCACCGCCTGCCGCCCGCACTCCGCGAAGGCCGCGGCCAGGTTCGCGGCGACCGCCCCGGCGGTGTCGTGGCGCCGCGGGGCCACCACGAGGAGGCAGCCGCCACCGCCGGAGAGCCCGGTCCGCGCCAGTCGGTAGGCCACCGAGCGGAAGGCCTGGGCACGGGCGCCGCCGGTACGGCCGACCGTGAGCGAGGCGCCCGCCGAGCGGCGCTCGTGGGGCAGCACACCCAGCACGGGCGCGCGCAGGGCGGCCTGCACCTCGCGGGCCGACCGGACCCGGCGGTCGAGGGCCGAGCACAGCCAGGCCAGCAGGATGCCCAGGACGACTCCGCCGGCCAGGCCGAGGACGATCAGGGTCCGCATCCCCGGGCCCGAGGGGCCGGCGGGCGCGGCGGCCCGGCGGACGATGTCGCCGCCGTCGGTGTCGCGGGAGCTGATCTCGGACACGCGCTTGCGCAGGCTGTTGATCTCGTTCTTCGCGGGGGAGGCGCCGCTGTCGTCGGCCGCTTCCTTCTTCACCTGCCGGGTCAGCGCCGTGATCTGCTGTCTCATACCGGCGACGGCCCGCTGTACGGCCGCGTCGCCACGGCTGGCGCGGTCGGCCAGATAGGCCTCGGCGAAGGCGTTGGCGCCGCGCGCCGCCCGCCCCGGAGTGCCGGCGGTGAACTCGAAGCGGAGCACCTGGGACTTGCCCGGGTTGGTGACCCGCAGATGCTTCTGCAGTGCGGCGGCCCGGCCGGCGGGCTGGCCCAGGGTGTGCGCCGCGCGTACGGCGACGGTGGCACCGGCGGCGATCTGCTGCTCGGTGCTCATGCTGATCTGGTTGTCGGCCGGCACGCTGACCGAGCCGAACGGATCGGCGCCGGCGCGGACGAGGACCTCACTGGCGGAGCTGTAGGTGCCGGCGCCGTACCAGGCCACGGCCAGACCACCGAGCAGGCCCAGGGCGACTCCCAGCGCCATCGCGACGCGGTGGCGAAGGAGCAGGCGCAGTTGCTCGCGGAGCTGTTCCGGTTCGTCGAAACGGTCGTCGATGGGGATGGGGCCGGTCACAGGTGTCCTCCTGCGTGCGAGGGTGAGGCGGGCGAGGGTGCGGCGTGCGGGACGGGGGCGGACGGCAGCGCCGGTGAGGCGGGTCCCACGGCCCGGCGGGCCGGCGCGGAGATCAGCAGCGGGACGGTCAGCAGCAGCAGCATCGGGCCCGTGATGCCGAGCAGGCTGCCGCGCAGGAACATCAACTGGTAGAAGGCGAAGGCGGGTACCAGCAGGAGTGCCAGCGTCCCGGGCCGGCCGAGCAGGCGTTCGCGCACCTCGTCCATACGGCGTCCCGCCACGCCCAGCAGCAGGAACACGAGGGCGACCGCGGGCGGGCCGGCCCACAGGTAGCTCTCGATCCACAAGGGCGCCGACAGGTTGAGGAAGTCGTAACCCGCGTACTGCGCCAGCGCGATACCGGTGTCGTCGGGTTTGCCCGGCCACACCGAGCGCGGCACCATGAAGAAGACCGGGCCGAGCGCCTGCCTGGGTGAAATCCCCTTCTCGCGGGCGTAGTCGAGGCCCGTCTGCACCTGCTGGAAGGCGTCGTAGTCGCCCTTGGTGGTGAACTGCTCGGACAGCGAGACGACGGAGACCTGGTGCCGGTCGTCGTAGCGGAAGTAGTCGCTGTAGGGGAAGACGACGAGCACCGTGGCGAGTACGGCGACGGCGAGCGCGCGGGCGGCCCGGGGCCGGCCCAGCCGGGGCACGTTGAACAGCAGGGTGAGCAGCACCGTGCCGGCCCAGAACCTCGGTTTGCTGATGGGGTTGTTGACGATGATGTTCACCGCGGCGAGCAGGGGCAGCAGCAGCCACCGCAGGCCGCGCAGCAGGCGGTCGCCGTCCGGCAGCCGCGGCAGGCGCAGCAGGCCCAGCAGGCCCCAGAACGCGGGCACGGACAGGGACCAGCTGCGCAGCGGCTGCAGGAAGGCGTCCGGCGCCCCGTCCAGGGCGCCGGTTTCGTTGACGGCCTGGCGGCTGGTGAAGTAGGCGCCGACACCGCCGGGTTGGCCGTGCAGCAGCAGCACCGCCAGGGCCAGGGCGCAGCCGCACAGCACCAGGACGCGCCAGGGGGCCAGGCTGCGGGCGAGCAGCCGTTCCGGCAGGCCGGGCCGGGCGGCGTACAGGTGCGCGCGCCGGGCGGCGAGGGCGGTTCCGGCGCTGTAGGCGAGCAGCCCCAGCTCGACCACCGCCACGGCCCGCAAGGACGTTTCCGCGCCGGCCCGGTACGGCCACGGGTAGGTGTCCGAGGTGAGCATCGGCAGCGGGGCCAGCCCGAACCAGATGTAGGAGAACATCCAGAAGCCGAGACCGACGAGCCGGACCCTGGGTGCGGTGAGCACGCGGGTGAGGGCGCCACCGGTGTGCGCCACGACGACACCCTGCAGCACGAGCGCGGGCGGCACGGGCCCGTTGAGCG
Organism: Streptomyces sp. NPDC001851; assembly: GCF_040297165.1. Taxonomy (NCBI): domain Bacteria; kingdom Bacillati; phylum Actinomycetota; class Actinomycetes; order Kitasatosporales; family Streptomycetaceae; genus Streptomyces; species Streptomyces sp. NPDC001851. The sequence goes on from NZ_JBEOYR010000013.1 coordinate 93,408, forward strand.
GCCGCAGGACCAGCACCGGCAGCAGGACCGTCAGGGCGAGGGACCAGACACAGACCGCGGGCACACTGCGCACACCCGTGTCCCGGACCGGGACTTCTCTGGTCGACGACTGCTGCTGCGGAAACCTCACTGGCCGATATATAGCGCCGTAATGTAATAAATCACCCAGGGCGCGCCAATGCGGGGCAAATAGGGCGGAAATGAATACTCTGGGTGAGCGGAAGCCGGGTGCCGGGACGGCCGGCCCTCCCTCAGGTCCCCCCTTCACCAGAGGAGTTGTCCATGAACAAGCAGGTCGACGCCGTCGTTGCCGGTGGCGGGGGATTCATCGGCGGGCACCTCGTGGGCGCCCTCCTGGCCCAGGGGCTGACGGTCCGCTCCATCGACATCAAGCCCCTGCGTGAGTGGCACCAGGTCCATGAGGACGCCGAGAACGTGATCGCGGACCTCTCGCTCCTCGACGGCGCCCGCAGCGGCGTCCAGGGCGCCCGGCACGTGTACATGCTGGCCGCGGACATGGGCGGCATGGGCTTCATCGAGAACAACAAGGCCGCGTGCATGATGTCGGTGCTCACCAGCACCCACATGCTGCAGGCCGCACACGAGGCCGGTGCCGAGCGGTACTTCTACTCCTCCTCCGCCTGCGTCTACGCCGCCGGCAAGCAGACGGACCCGAACGTCACCGCGCTGAAGGAGCAGGACGCCTATCCGGCACAGCCGGAGGACGGCTACGGCTGGGAGAAGCTCTTCTCGGAGCGCATGTGCCGGCACTACGCGGAGGACTACGGGTTCACCACCCGCGTCGCCCGCTACCACAACGTCTACGGCCCGCACGGCACCTGGGCCGGCGGCCGCGAGAAGGCGCCGGCCGCGGTGTGCCGCAAGGTGGCCGAGGCCGTGCTCAGCGGTGACCACCGGATCGAGATCTGGGGCGACGGACAGCAGACCCGCTCGTTCATGTACATCGACGACTGTCTGCACGGCACCCAGATGATCATGGGCGGCGACAGCGGCGTACCGGTCAACCTCGGCTCCTCGGAGCTCGTGACCATCGATCAGCTCGTCGGCCTCGTCGAGCAGATCGCGGGCATCCGCTGCGAACGCAGCTACCGGCTCGACGCCCCGCAGGGCGTGCGCGGCCGCAACTCCGACAACACCCTGATCCGCGAGATCTACGGCTGGGAACCCTCAATCCCCCTGCTCAGCGGCCTGGAGAGGACCTACGCCTGGGTCTACGACCAGGTGAAGCGCTCGCACGGCTGAGCCGACGGTGCGAGGACGCGACAAGCCGATGAGGATCTTCGTTCACGACTACAGCGGTCACCCCTTCCAGGCCCAGCTCAGCCGGGAGCTGGCACGCCGCGGGCACGCGGTGGTCCACTCGACCTGCGCGGCCTATCTCAGCGGCAAGGGCGACCTCGGGGCGGACGTGGCCGGCCTGCGCTTCACCACCATCGGGGAGCGCACGGTGCTGAGGAAGCAGGCCTATGCGCACCGACTCCTGCAGGAGACCCGGCTGGGCGTGGAACTGGGCCGGCAGGTCGCACGGGCCCGGCCCGAGGTGGCGCTGCTGTCCAACCTGCCGGTCCCGGTCCTCGCGGTGACCGCGGCGGTCCTGAAGCGGCTGCGCATCCCCTGGGTGCTGTGGCACCAGGACATCACCGCGGTCGCGCTCCAGCGCTTCGCCGCCGCCGATGTCGCGGGCGCGATGGGCGTCGCGGCGAAGGTGTTCGGCGCCGGCGAGAAGTGGGCGGCACGGCAGGCCGCCGCCATCGTGGTGATCGCCGACTCCTTCCTGCAGGTGCACCGGCGGTGGGGCACCGCCGACAAGGTCACGGTGATCCCCAACTGGGCGCCGCTGGACGAGATCGTCCCGGTGTCCAGGGCCAACGCATGGTCGGACGAGCACCGGTTGAGCGAGGTGAAAACCCTGCTCTACGCCGGCACGCTGGGCCTGAAGCACAACCCCGTGCTGCTGGTGGGGCTGGCGGAGCGGCTGCGGCAGCGGGGCGAGCGGGTGCGTCTCGTGGTCGTCAACGAAGGCCCGGCCGTGCCCGTCCTCAAGGAGGCCGCCGCCGCGCGCGGGGTCGAGCTGACGCTGCTGCCCTTCCAGCCGTACCGGCGGCTGCCCGAGGTCCTGGGCACCGGTGACGTACTCGTGGTCCTCCTCGAAGGGGACGCCGGGATGTTCTCGGTCCCGTCGAAGACCCTCTCGTATCTGTGTGCCGGGCGGCCGGTGCTCGGCCTGATGCCCGCGGACAATCTGGCCGCGCAGCTGCTGCGGCAGGCCGGCTCGGCGGTCTTCCCGCCGGACGAGTCCTCGTTGGAGGGCGCCGCCGCGTGGGTCCGGGACGTCCTGTCCGACCCGGAACTCGCCGCGTCGCTGGGCAAGCAGAGCCGCGTCCTGGCCGAGCGGGAGTTCGCCCTGGAGGCCTCCGCCTCCCGCTTCGAGCACATCCTCGGCACGGCGGCCACCACCTCCGGCCGGCGCGGCGGGGCACCCGGCACCACTCCGCCGGACGCGGCCCGGTAGCCCCCGGCCGCCCGCTCCCCCCCCGGACCAGCAGCGACGTCTCTACCGGGACTGGTCCCGGTAGATGCCCTCCAGGCGGTCCGCCACCGCGTGGATGGAGAAGGTCTCCTCGACGGCCCGGTGGCCGGCGTGGGTCAGGCGGTGCCGCAGGGGTTCGTCGGTGAGGAGGGCGCTCACCGCCTCGGCCAGGGCCTCCGGGCTGCCGTCGGTGACCATCGCGGCCTGCCGGTGCGCCAGTTCCTCGGCGATGCCGCAGCTGCTCGTGCACACGACGGGCGTCCCTTCGGCCAGTGCTTCCAGAACCGTCATGGGGAACGGCTCGTGCACGCTGGGCAGGACGTACACGGCCGCCCTGCGGTAGGCCTCCAGCGCCGCGGAGTGCTCCAGCGGGCCGCCGTAGCGGACCACGTCGGCCAGCCCCCGGTCGGCGATGAGCTGGTGCACCTGCCCCAGCGATCCCTCGTCGGCGCCGTAGAGGGTGAACCGCGCCTCCGGGATCTCCTTGTGGACCAGGGCCGCCATCTCCACGAACGCCTCGGGGCGTTTGCGCGGGTGCAGCCGGGCCAGGAAGATCACTTCGCGGGTGTCGCGTGCCGGCGCGTGCCGCGCCCGGGGGGACAGCCGCATGCCGTTGGCCAGCGTCACGAGCGGCGGGTGCCCGGCGCCGAGGACCGTGGACAGGGACCGCCGTTCCCGCTCGGTGAGGACGAGACAGCGGCGTGCCCGCCGCAGCAGGGGGACGTAGACGCTGTCGAAGACGCGCGCGGCCACACCGGTCCGGGGCTCGACCATGCCATGCGTCTGGACGACGAAGTCGACGCCCCGCAGCCGGGCGACGGCGAGCGCGGCCAGGGACACGAGGTCCCGTCCCACATGGAGGTGCACGGCGTCGGCGCGTCCCATGGCCCGCCACAGGTCCCGCAGCAGCAGGGGGTGCATGAGGCCGAGGCACCCCTGACCCGGGACGACGGTCCGCGCCCGGCGGGAGACGAAGGGGACGGCGCCGAAGCGCGGCGGAGCCGGCGCCGTCCCCCGCCACAAGGACACCAGCCGTACGTCGTGACCGCGTTCGGCCAGCTCCTGGAGCTGGGCGAGTGCCACGCTCGGCGGGCCGCCGAAGGTCCCGTCGTCGCTGACGAGCGTGACCACCTGGACCACTCTCATGCCCTGACCTCCTTCACGGGTGCGGACGCGGTCGTCTGCTGCGTGCAGCCCGCCGTCAGGACGGTGCCCGGCGCCACGTCCCGGTGGGCCACGGCACCGGCGCCCACCACGGCGCCCCGGCCCACGGTGACGCCGCGCAGGACGACGGCCCGCGCGGCGACCCAGCTGCCCGGAGCCAGGCGGATGGGGCCGTTGTCGTACTCGAACGTGGGGGAACGGCGCAGATGACTGCCCGTGCACAGCAGGGCGTTCTGCGAGACGCAGCAGTCGCTGCCGATGGTGACGGGTTCGAGGTTGAGGATCCAGGCCGAGTCGCCGATCCACACGTCGTCGCCGATCTCCAGTTTCCAGGGCCAGTGCACCCGCACGCCGTGCCGGATCAGCACCCGCTGTCCGACGCGGGCGCCGAAGGCCCGCAGCAGCGGCGGGCGCCAGCGGTCCGGGCACCACCACTTGACGAAGACGAGGTGCTGGACGGCGAACCAGGCGGCCTGGACGAGCAGGGGCCGCCCCTTGTCGTATCCGGCACCGGTGAAGCCGCGCAGAGACCATGTCGCTGCCATGACGCTGTACCTTTCAGTAGGCGCCCTGGCCGTCCAGTACCGCTCGCACGGTGCGGGCCATCACGTTGACGTCCCCGGCCAGGGACCAGTTGTCGATGTAGCGCAGATCGAGCGCGACGGTCTCGTTCCAGGAGAGGTCCGCTCGTCCGCTCACCTGCCACAGCCCCGTCAGACCCGGTTTGACGGTGAGCCGGCGCCGCTCCACCGGGTTGTACTTGACCACCTCTTCGGGGAGCGGAGGACGCGGCCCGACCAGGGACATATGGCCGAGCAGGACGTTGAACAGCTGCGGCAGCTCGTCGAGCGAGTAGCGGCGCAGGACGCGTCCGACGGGGGTGATCCGCGGGTCACGGCGCAGCTTGAACATGTGCCCGTCGTTCTCGTTCGCCTCTTCCAGCTCGCTCTTGAGCCGGTCCGCGCCCACCACCATCGTGCGGAACTTCCACATGGAGAAGTGTGTGTTGCACCGGCCCACGCGCGTCTGCCGGTACAGGGCGGGACCGGGCGAGCCGAGCCGCACCGCCAGGGCCACGCCCAGCAGCAGGGGGGAGAGCAGGACGATCAGCAGCAGCGCGCCCACCCGGTCCACGACGGCCTTGAACAGGGCCGGGATCCCGCGGCGCGCGGGCGGTGCGATGTGCAGCATCGTCAGTCCGGCGGCAGAGGTCGTCCGCAGCCGGCGGCGTGCGACGTCGACGATGCCGGGCAGTACGACGAGGGGGCAGCCCCGGTCGTGCAGCGCCCAGGACAGCCGGCGCAGCCGCTCGCCCGACATATGGCGGCTCACCGCCACGAAGACCAGGTCGGCCGCCAGTTCGTCGACGGCGCCGAGCACCCCCGCCGCGTCCGTCTCCGGTGGCTGCGGCGCTTCGCCGGCCAGCCGTACGCACACCGCGACGCCCGAGGACACCGGATGCTCGCCCACCGCGCAGGCGCCGACGATGACGTATCCGTGGTCGGTGCGCTGGGCGAGCTGCGCGACCACGGCGTCCACCAGGGGGCCTTCGCCGATGACCAGGACGCGGTGCAGTACACGGGCGTCCCTGCGCGCGGCCCGCAGCCGGCGGCGGATCACCTTCTGGCAGGTCGCGGTGAGCGCCAGCGCGGGCAGCAGCGCGGTGAAGGCCTCGATGGGGCCGTTGTCCGGTCCGCACAGCACGCGCAGCACGGCCAGGGCGCCGACCAGGATCAGCCAGTCCCTCAGGACGGCCCGCAGATCGGCCGCGTCGGCCCCGACCCCGGACGCGTAGCGCTTGCTCGCCACCCCGATCAGCGGCCACAACGCGGCGGCGGCAGCGGCCAGGAGCAGCGCGCGCGGCTCCCGGCCCTGGAGGATCGCCGCCGGCACGGGCAGTGCCGCCCCGACGAGATCCACACAGACGGAGAGCGCGCCGTACCCGGGAACCCGGGTGCCTTCGCGGTGCAGCGTCTTGTACGGCGTGGAGAAGGGCGCCTGCCCGGACACCGCGTTGGTGGACCGCCCCATGCCTCTCCTTCAGAAGCCCCCGGTCGCTCTCATCGGCCACTACTTATATCAGGCATTCTTCACAAAACAATGTCATTCGGTACGAGGTTGTGGTCGGTGACGAGGGTGTGCGAGGGGTATGCGTGAGGAAAGTGTGAGAATCGGATCATGTATGTAGTATCAGGACATTGAGGAACCATCAGCCGCATCTGAGGGGCGCTTATGTGGAACAGGGTGCTGGCGGTCGGAGCTCACCCGGACGACATCGAGTTCGGCTGCGGAGGTGCCCTCCTGCGGCACGCGGCGCACGGCGCCTCGATCACCCTCGTCGTCGTCAGTGACGGAGCCCTCGCCGGGGACGCCGTGGTGCGCGCCGCCGAACAGGACCACGCCGCACAGCTCCTGGGCGCCAAGGCCGTGATGCTGCACCGGCCCGACGGCCAACTCGGACCGCTGCGCGAGCTCGTGAGCCGCCTGGAGGAGGAGATCGCGAACGCGAGCCCCGACCTGGTCTACGCACACCTGCCGGAGGACATCCACCAGGACCACGTCAGGACGCACCAGGCCCTGCGGATCGCCGCTCGGCGCCTGGACAACGTACTGCTGTACGAGTCTCCCCGGTCCCCCCTGCTGTCGTCGGGCATCAGCGTGGACATCAGCCCGGTGATCGAGCGGAAGACCGCCCTCCTCGCGGCGCACGCCTCACAGACCGGCAGCCGCGCGGAGCTGGGGGCCGAGGCGGTCCGCGCACGGGCCGTCCTGCACGGCAGCAGGGTCGGCTGCACCCACGCCGAGATGTTCCAGCCCCTGCGCTTCACCATGCCGCTCGGCCCCGCCGTGTGACGCCACCGCGGGGCCCTCGCACCGGATTCACCGGATGGCGCCGGTGCGGCCTTCGGCGACGCGCCATTCGGGGGACATCCCTCCCGCGCGCCAGCGAGCCCGCGCCGCGACCCATGGCCCCGCGATCACCGTGGGGGAGAAGCCGGTGGACCGAGGGAGGAGAGAACGATGCCGGTATTTGCCGTGCTCGCCCACACCGAGCCCCAGTTGTTCGCACGGCTGGTCGCGCGGCTGGCGCCGTACCCGGTGGTCGTCCACGTGGACGCACGCTCGTGCGCCGCCGACTTCGCGGGGGTGCCGCGCACCACGTACGTCCGCGACCGCGTCGCCGTCCGGTGGGGAGGCTTCTCGGTCGTCCGCGCGACGCTCGCCCTCTACCGCACGGCACTGGAGCTCGCGCAGCCCTGCGACCACATCGTTCTGCTGTCCGGGCAGTGCTACCCCGCCCGGCCGGTGCGCGCGTTCGCCGCACACCTCGCCTCGGCGCCGTTCCGGCAGCACTGCAAGGCGGCCGCGGTGCTCGACGACAGGACCACCGCCGGCCGGGTCCTCAAGCGGTGGTGCCTCGACGCCGTGCCGACCGGACCGGGACCGACCTACCTCCCCCGCGCACTGCTGCGCAGGGGGATCTCGGAGCTGACCCCCCGGCGCAGGCCCTCCGTGTTCGGTGACATCGAGCCGGTGGCGGGCAGCCAGTGGACGGCGCTGACCGCCGACTGCGTCGCGGACCTGCTCGGCAAGGCGGAGGACCCCCGCTGGGAGAACCTGTTCCGTACGACCCACGCGCCCGACGAGATGTTCTTCCACACGCTCGTCTGGAACAGCGGCTGGCGCGAGGAGGTGGAGGACCCGGTCCTGCGGCCGCGGGCCGGGCGCGGCACTGCCGACTTCACCAACTTCCACCACCTGGACCGGCTGCTCAAGGGCACGAGGACGCTCGCCGACCTCCCGGCGATCGAAGCCTCCCGGATGTTCTTCACCCGCAAGGTCGCCTCACCCCGGTCGGCGGAGTTGCTCGACGCCCTCGACGGACGAGCGTGAGCCGGGGCCCGCGGGCAGGCTCGTTCCGTCCGCCGCGCTCCCGGCTCGGGCGGCGCGGCGGACGGAAGCGGAGCCGGCGGGTGCCGGGCGCGAGACGTCCGGCACCCGGGGCGCTACCGCCGGGCCGCGGCCCGGCCCCGCCGGTACAGGACGGTTCCGGCGGCCAGCAGCGCACCGCTGGCGGCGATGGCTCCGGAGGTGGTCTCCGTACCGGTCTTGGCCAGCTCCGGGGGCGGCGGAGTCCGCTTCGCGGGCGGTGCCTTCACGGGGGCGGGCTTGGGGGCCGGGGTGTGCTTGCGGGGCGGCGGCGGGACCGCCTTGGTCGGGGGAGGCGTGGGCGTGTCCTCGCCGTAGCAGCCGCAGTCGGATCCGTAACCCGGCTCGTCGTCGCCGTAGCTGGAGCCGTAACCGGGGCTGGCACTGGCGGTGGCGCCGGCGGTGGAGCTGGAGCTGTCGTCCGAGCCGTAGCTGGAACCCTCGTCGCTCGCCTTCGTCGTGGGGCTGCCGGAAGCCGGGGCCATGTACCCCAGCTGCCTGTGCGCCTGCCGCACGGCGGCCTGTGCGCGAGCGATCGCCCTCAGGGCACTTGACTCACCGGGGATGGCCTGCTGGGGAGCCGTATCGCCCGACAGCACCGTGTGTGAGTCCGCCCCTGTCGCCTGCGGACCGGAGTCCGCGAACGCCCATGTGCCGGACAGAGTCAGGGCGCTTGTCGCGGCGGCGGCCACGACCAATCCCTTGGTCAGGGTCTGTCGCACTCTCGTTGTCTTTCTCTCAGGCGGGAAGGGGAAGCCGGCGTCGGCCGCTGATCCGGCCTTCTCGATTGCCGGGTTCCGCAGGTCGCCGCAGGGGACCGTGATGCCGCACGTTCACACTCGCCACGACCTGCGAACTGTGAACGAGATATGAAGGCCCGAAGATACCGAGAGGCGTGGAATGCCGGAGAATTCACCCGAATGCCCGCCTGTGGCCCCCGTGCCCGCCGCTGCCCGACGGTGAGCGGCCTCGGCCGCCGTGCGCACGCCGTGCCCCGAACGGACGGGTGCTTCACCGGAATGAGCCTTTCCGGTTGCCGAAGCCGACGGGTGCTCTCAGGGTGGGCTCAGGAACCCGCGCATCAGCGATCCGGCGCACCACCGAAGGAAGTCCCGACGAGGTGCCGGCCTGGGCCGTACCGCAGCGGCGGCCCAGGGGCGAGAGTCGTAGGGGCGCCCCCCGACACCAGGGTCGGGGGGCGCCCCTACGGCGCCCCGGTCAGGCCCGGCCCGCATGTCCCCCGATCGTGTGGAGCACCGGCCGCCGTGCTCCGGCCGGGTGAGCGCGCACCGGGGCCGTCCCGTCCGGTGCGGATAGGGTCCGCGGTGACCTCGGCCGCCGCCGGCACGCGTCTGTTCCGCCGCGCCACCCGGGCCGTTCCGCCCGCCCGGCCCGGCGCCCGGGTCACCGGTCCGGCCGCACGTCGGTGACCGGCCGGGCCGTCCGTCGGTTACGGCATCGACAACCGGACCGGACGAGGAGTGAACGATGGTTCTTGGCGTCGGCGAAGTGCCGGGAGGCGGGCAGCGCGGGACGCCGGTCGCGGGCGGAGCGCGGCCCCGGGGCAGAACGCGGCGGGACGTGACGCGGGGGCTGCTCGCCTCGGCCGTCGGCGCGGCGCTCGCCCCGGTGGCCACGGCCTGCGGACGGCCCGCGCACACCCCGGACGACGGCCGGCAGGCCGGTGCCTTCGACGAGACCTACCGGGGGCGCCAGATCCGCGGCGTCGAGGTCCGCGGCTCCGGCCGGGCCGCCGGCGCCCAGTGGGCGGTCACGATCGACGGCCGCCCCCTGCACCTGATGCGCCGCGCCGACGGCAGCTGGCTGAGCATGGTCGACCACTACCGCTCGTACGCGACCCCGCTCGCCGCGGCCCGGGGAGCGGTCGACGAGCTGGGCCCCGACGAGCAGGTGCGCGACCTGGCACCGGGACCGATGGGCGGCGGGCCGGAGCACGGGGGAGGCGGGCATGGTGTACACGCGTAAGAACATCAGCGCGCTGACCCGCAGCGAGCGGCGCCGGTTCGTGGACGCCCTGCTGGAGATCAAACGGCGCGGTGAGTACGACGAGTTCGTACGGATGCACATCACGTACAACACCCCCGACGGTGAACGCGGGCTGCGCACCGCCCACATGACGCCCTCCTTCCTGCCCTGGCACCGCAAGCTCGTGCTGGAACTGGAGCGCGCGCTGCGCCGGGTGGACGCGTCGGTGACGGTGCCGTACTGGGACTGGACCCGTGACCGCACGGCCATGTCGCTGCCGTGGACCGACGACCTGATGGGCGGCAACGGGCGGCGCTCGGACCGGCAGGTGATGACCGGTCCGTTCGCCTACCGGGCGGGCCACTGGAAGATCACCGAGGGCGTGACCGACCGGCAGTACCTCACCCGCGACCTCGGCCGCGCCCGCAACCCGATCGAGCTGCCGACCGCCCGTGACCTGGAGTCGGCCCTGGCCGACCCGGTCTACGACACGGCGCCCTGGGACTCGACGGTCACCAGAGGGTTCCGCAACAAGCTGGAGGGGTGGGGGCAGGGCCGGGGCAGTGTCTCCTGGCACAACCACAACCGGGTGCACCGCTGGGTGGGCGGAGTGATGGTCGGCGGCGCCTCCGTCAACGACCCCGTCTTCTGGCTGCACCACTCCTTCGTCGACCTCCAGTGGACCCGCTGGCAGCAGCGGCACCGCGAGCACCGCTACCTCCCGGCCGAGCCGCCCGGCCCGCGCGACGCCCAGCACGGCCGGATCGTGGCCCGGCACGAGCGGCTGCCGCCCTGGGACGTGACGCCGGACCAGCTGGAGGACCTGAGCGGGATCTACCGGTACGAGTGAGGCCGGTAACTTCCCGTGTATGCCGGTCGGTTCGTCATGCCGTTCGAGATGTCGCACGTTCGATCTTCCCGGCTGAGCCGAACTCGCCGCCCAGCACGGACCGTCCGGTGCATCCGGTCCGCGGAGCCGACCTTCTCGTCATACAACTGCCTTTTGCTGCATTCGTGTTGGTGTACACGGCGACAACGCGCCGTATCGCCGCGGCAGTTGTCATCATCGGGGAATGCATTCGGGCTCATGTCCCCTTTTGGACACGGATATCCGCCAAAGTGGAATACCGAGTATCGCTACTGCTAGTGTTCGGTCAGTCACGGTAGGCAATCAGCCTCGACGTACGAGCAAGAAGAGCCGAGGGTTCCATGCGCAAGCTTCAGCAGGTCGTGATCGCAGCAGTGGCGGCCGGCGGTCTGTCCGCCGTCGGCGGCGTCGCCGGTACCGCCTTCGCTCACGGCAGCGGCGGGCTGGAGGTGAACGACCTCTACCGCCCCTACCAGGAGTGCAGCCCGCAGACGGTGGCCGACGGCAACCTCCCGGTCGGCGTGCTCGGTCTCGCCCAGACCATGGACACCACCTGCGGTCAGTTCAACAACGCCTTCACTGGCTGAGGTCGACGGCGTCATCGCGTGCGACGCCTTCCGCGGAACCCTTCGGGTCACTCCCCGAAGGGTTCCGCGCACGCCGGGCCGGTTGCCTGGATCTCGAAGACGAAGACAGAGCCCGGCGTGGCCGGTTCGCGGCACACGGCGTCCGGGCGCCCCTCACAAAGGAAACGCATCACATGCTCAGTAGGAAGAAGATCGCGGCCGTTTCCGGGCTTGTTGGCGGCCTCGCAGTGACCTGCGCCGGTCTCGCCCAGCCGTACGCCATGGCCGGTCCGGGGGTCTGTACGCGCGACATCCAGGGCAACATCAGCTGCATCCAGCGGATCCAGGGTGAACTGCCCGAGAACGGGGCCATCCCCCACCAGGAGAACTGCATGCCGACGCAGCCCCTGTTGCTGCCCGCCGCCCTCGGCAACGGGACGATGCGGATCGGGCCCGAGGTGACCTGCAGGAGCGTGACGCCCGACCGGGCCGACAAGCCGGACGCTGCCGACCTGTTGGGCTGAGCCCGCGAACGGAACCTTCTGGTGGAATTCCCCCTGTAATCCGACACGACGTATGGAAAGATCCCAAATTGCTACCGATGGTGTGTATATGCTCACACTAAGTAGTCAAGCCAGGGCTTCCCGCCCGGGTAAGAAAGGGTCAAACCATGCGTAAGTTTCAGCGCGCCGCAGTCGTAGCCGCGGCGGTTGCGGGGCTGTCCACCCTCGGCGTCGGCGTCAGCTTCGCCGGCGGCTACGACGACACCCCTCCGCAGATCAACGCGGTGGCCAACTCGTCGGCCAACGCCGTGGCCACGTGGGGTGGTTACTTCACTCCCCAGCCGGGTGACGGCGGCCACAAGGAAGCCTCCGCGCCCGAAGAGGGTTACGGTCAGTACTCCGCTCCGGCTTCCGCGCCGACCGACGGTGGCGGCCAGCAGCAGCAGTAAGAAGAATCCCCAAGGTCTCGATGCGCACGTTGAGCGCGCTGCGGTCGTAGCGCATCGACGCCCCTTTGGAGCACGGCATGCACATCGCACGAACGGAACGTCCCTGTCCTGGTTCAACTCGGACTGTTCGCCGGTGTGCTGAGTAATAACCCATGGCGAAGGCAGCCCGGACGCGCGGCAGACACCTCAGGGTGCGCGTCCGGGCTGCGGCTGTGTCGTCACCGGACGCACCCGGCAAGGCGTCAAGGCGCCGGGTCCCGCGTTCGGTTCTCTCCAAGGCCCGGGTGGGCGCCGTTTCCACGGCGTCGGCGCCCGGGCCTCCAGTGCAAAGGAACGCAAGCCATGTTCACTCGGCAGAAGATCGCGACCGTCTCGGGACTCGTCGGAAGTCTCGCCGTGATCTGCGTCGGCGCCGCGCACGCGCACGCCGATGAACCCAGGAGCGATTGCCGGAACACCGTTCTGGGCGACACCATCTGCGTGCGCAAGAGCGAGACCCAGGCCGACAAGCGCGGCACCCACGCCATCAAGCAGACGCGGGACTGCTTGGTCGACGACCGGCCGCGCGTGCTGTTCGCCGACGACGACCTGCTGGGCGGCGGAACCAAGAACGTCGGGCCGGCCGTGGACTGCTCCAACAAAATGGAGCTGCCCAAGGGCTTCAAGAAGCCCCAGGTCAAGAAGCCCCAGGTGCCGCAGCTGAAGTTCAAGAAGCCCCACATCAGGTTCTGACGCACGATCAGGAAATGCCGGACCGGGAGCGCTCCCGGTCCGGCATTTCGGCTTTATGCGACCGCATGGGTTTTCTGGCGGCATGGAATTCCCCGGCGCCCCGGTCTGTGGCCGGAACACCGGGGAAATATCCCTACTTGCTTTACTGCTTACTTTCCGACTTTTCTGCTTACTTCCCGACGGCGTTGTTGCAGCCCATGGTCGAGCCGAGGGACGACTGCTGCGCCCCCGGGTTGCCCTCGCCGTTCAGCAGGTTGCCGCCCAGGCCGTTGGCGATGCCGACCTCGCCGAGGACGTCTGCGTTGCCGTCGTGCGACCTGCAGGTGGTGCTCTGCAGAACGCTGAAGCGGTCGCTGTCGCCGCCCTTGCGCCAGCCCTGGTCGGCGTGGGCGGCGCCGGCGCTCAGGAGCCCGATGCTCCCGAGGGCGGCGACCAGGACGGCAGCCTTGCGGAGCTTGTGCATGTCATCTCCGGTGGGGTGATGAAGTGGATGCGATCCGTGACAGATCGACTTCGTACGGTTATGGAGGTTAATAGGAAATAACCAAGGCCAATCGGCGACGCGCCGAATTCGGAATTCCTGTCACTCTGAATGCCCATGGGTACGAAAAAAGGAACCGGCCCCGAGCCTGAGGCTCGGGGCCGGTATTATTTCCCGCTTTTTAGTCGCCCGTGCGCTCGTGTGCTCAGAAGGCGCTGTTGTTGCAGCCCATGGTCGAGCCGATGTGGGTCGACTGGGCACCCGGGTCGCCCTCGCCGTTGAGCGCGTTGCCCAGCAGGCCGTTGAGGATGCCGACCTCGCCGAGGACGTCCAGGTTCAGGTCGTGCGACCTGCAGTTGGAGCTCTGCAGGACGCTGAACTTGTCGCTCTTCTCGCCGCCCTTGCCTCCCCAGCCGTCCTGGCCGGCGTGGGCGGTGCCGCTCATGAGGGCGATGCTGCCGACGGCCGCGACCAGGACGGCAGCCTTGCGAAGCTTGTGCATGTCATCTCCGGTGGAGTGAAGTGAGTTGCGATCTGTGGCAGATCGACTTCTTACAGTTACGGGAGGTTAATCAGAAATAGCTCAAAACGGACAGCGACGCGCCGATTTGATGATCGCTGGGCAAAAGCACCCGAAAGCCGCAACGCACGCGAACGGGCCCTCCGGGGCGATCCCCGAAGGGCCCGTGCTGGGCGTCGGTGTGCGGAACGACCGGTGTTTCCAGGCCTGTTGGCCTGGTGCGCGGCGCCGGTCCGAGGGCGAAGGGCCTAGTGCGCGGTCGCGTGGGCGAGGGCGTTCGACTGCATGTTGGACTGGCCGCAGTCGATGCCGTGCGTGTCGGCGGCGGCGAGCACGGCTACCGGGACGGCCGCGTTGAGCAGGGACTGGGGGCTGCACTCCTGGGACGGGCGGAAGAGGTTGCTCTGCAGGGACGAGGAGTCGCCCTGCCCCGGGGTGGCCTGCGGGCTGATCTGCGGGCTGATCGACGGGCTCAGTGTCGGGTTGACCTGCGGGGTGACCTCCGCGCCGCGCTGCGGGGCCTGCGGCGCTCCTCCGTAGGACTGCGTGCTGGCCTGGGCGGAGGTGGCCGAGTCGGCCTGGGCGTCCAGCTGCGAAACGGGGGGCGGCGCAGCGCCGTTGTAGCCGTTGTAGGCGGGAGCCGCGGCGGAGCTGGGGCCGGCGCCGACGGCGGACAGACCCCCGGCTGCTGCGACGACGAGCGCGACTTGCTGAAGCTTGCGCATGGAACCCTCGGCCCTTCATTGACCTGTGCACGGAACGTGTCGGAATACGGATGTCTGGGTGCAGCTCTTGCTGTTCTCACTGCCCTGGGCGGCTGCGATGGACCATCGCTCTGTCCCCGGGGGGAACGACACAAGTGCGCGGCCGGATACGGGTGTCGGGCCCTGGTCACCCATTTGCCCCAGGGGTGTGCGCCTCGGTGCCGCGTTCCGGAATCCCCTGCAATCCTGACCTCGGGCGTCCGTCCGTCAATGGCAAATGGGTGACGGAGTTCCGGGTCCCGTGACCGGGGCGGGGCAATTGTCGTTGCCAGCTGGGAGAGGGCAGCGATCATGGATCACGGAGGGGTAAAGGGAGTTCGCTGCCAGCTCTGGCGTAAGTCCGTGTGCAGCCCGGTAGTTACCCCCGTTACGGCGCAGTACGACCATACGAACATCGGGCTGAGTGCAGCACGCGACCGCACCGAATACAACGGATTTCCCTGTTCAGGTATTGAAGGGCCGAGGGTTCCATGCGCAAGATTCACAAGGCCGCGCTCGTCGTAGCGGCGGCCGGCGGCTTGTCCGCCATCGGCGCCGGCGTCAGCCATGCCGACACTCCCGTCGGATACGGCGGTGGTGCCGCTCCAGCGCCGGCTCCCGAGTACCCCGCGCCGTACGCGGCTCCCCAGTACGCGCCACCGCAGTACGCGCCGCCCCAGTACGCGCCACCGCAGTACGCCATGCCCCAGTACGCGCCACCGCAGTACGCGGTTCCCCAGTACGCGCCGCCCCCGCCGAGCGGTCCGCAGGCCGCGGCGACGGCCAACTCGCGGGGCGTGGCCCAGGTCGCCGCTCCGCAGCCGTACGTCCAGCCGATGATGCCGCCTCCCCCCGCGCCCCCCGCACCGCCCGCGCCGCCGCAGCAGACCGGTTACGCCGCCGCGACGGCCACGTCGGGTGGCTCCGCGCAGGCCTCCAACTCGCCGTACGCCCCGCAGGCCGCTCCCCAGCAGGTCGCCGCGCCGCAGCCGGCGGCGCAGGTCATGCCCCAGGTCAGCCCGCAGTCCGCGCCGGAGGTCATGCCGCGGGTCGCCCCGCAGGTCTCCGTGCCCCAGACGTTCGGCGCCACGGAGGCCCCGCCGCGTGTCGCGCCTCAGGTGAACCCCCAGGTGAATCCCCAGGTGAACCCGCTCGTCAACCCGCTGGTCGCGGGTACCGGCACGCCGCAGGTTCCCGGGCTCGGCCTCGGACAGGTCGCGGCGCCTCCGGTCGGCCAGCTGGGCCTTCCCCGCCTCGGCTGATCGCTCAGCCGCGCTCCGCCGCCCCCTCTCGATCTGCCGCAGATCGCATCAGCCAGACCATCGGAGAAGTAATGCGCACGTTTCACAAGGCCGTCCTCGTGGGCGCCGTCCTCGGCAGCGTCGGCACCTTCGGCGTCAACCCCGCCTCCGCGCACGGGGAGCCGGGACACGACCTGGATGTCACGCAGGGCATCGAGTGCCGCTCGCACGACATGAACATCGATGTGCTCGGCAGCGTCGGCGCCGTCAACGGCCTGGCGGGCAACCTGCTGAACGGCGAAGGCAACCCGGGCGCGCAGCAGAGCCACCTCGGCTCGGACATGGGCTGCAACAGCAAGGCGCTCTGACCCGCCCGTACAGCGCCGGACCCTCCCCGCGAACGCCGGGAGGGTCCGGCGCTTTTCCGTGTGCGGCCGCGTCGCCTTGATCGCCCTGAGCCGATGTCGCCGTGACCGGATGTCGCCGTGACCGGATGTCGCCCTGAACGACGCGACGCCCTCCCGGAGGGGAGGGCGGAAACCGGCGCCCCCGGCAGGACTCGAACCTGCGGCCAAGCGCTTAGAAGGCGCCTGCTCTATCCACTGAGCTACGGGGGCCTGGTGTGGTGGCCTCGTGCCGGGTGCCCCGAGAGGCTGATCCCTGACGTTGCCCGGGACAAGGATAGGGCTCCCGGTTCCCCGTCCCTGTCGCTTCCCCTCCGTGGCTCGATGTGGAGGTTCGGTGAAGCGGTCCTGATAATCGCAGGCAGGTGCGATTCGTGCATCGCTTTTGGCCTCCGACGCACCGGGTGTTGTGCACTCGTTATCCCTCGCCTGCGCCCGTGTCCCAATGATTCCTTCCGTCCGTTCCGTCCCCTCGGCGCGCAGACATGTCTATATGCTTCAGAATTCCCCTAAAATTGGGCATTCTTCGCATGTGGTGACCTTGGACGTACGGCCTCAGCTGCTCGACACACTCTCCGCTCTGCGCGACAGTGTCGCCGCCACACGCTTTCCGCTGCCCCTGCCCGGGGCCGCACGCGCGCGTGCCAACCGCGACGAACTCCTCGCGCAGCTCGACGACTATCTCGTACCCCGCCTGCGAGAGCCCGAGGCGCCGTTGCTCGCCGTCGTCGGCGGATCCACCGGCGCGGGCAAGTCGACGCTCGTCAACTCCCTCGTCGGGCGGCGCGTGAGCGAGGCGGGCGTACTGCGGCCGACGACCCGGACGCCGGTCCTCGTCTGCCACCCGGACGATCATCACTGGTTCAGCGGGATGCGGGTGCTCCCCGAGCTCACGCGCGTGTGGGCGCACCAGCAGGATCCCGTCGAGGACCTGCTGCTGCCCGATCGCGAGACCCCCGCGCGCCAGCTGCGCATCGAGACCACCGAGACCATCCCGCGCGGGCTCGCCCTCCTCGACGCGCCCGACATCGACTCGCTGATCGCCGACAACCGGGTCCTCGCCGCGGAGCTGATCTGCGCCGCCGACGTCTGGATCATGGTGACGACGGCGACCCGCTACGCCGACGCCGTCCCCTGGCACCTGCTGCGCACCGCCAAGGAGTACGACGCCACCCTCGTCACCGTCCTGGACCGGGTGCCCCACCAGGTCGTCAACGAGGTCTCCCGGCAGTACGGCGCCCTGCTCACCAAGGCCGGGCTGGGCGACGTACCCCGCTTCACCGTGCCCGAGCTGCCCGAGTCGGCGTGGGGAGCCGGGCTGCTGCCCGCCACCGCCGTCGCGCCCCTGAGGACCTGGCTGGTGCACCACGCCCAGGACCCCGCCGCCCGGCAGCAGGTGATCGCCCGTACGGCTTACGGCCTCCTCGACTCGCTCAAGTCGCGCATGCCCGAGCTGGCCAGCGCCGTCGCCGCCCAGTACGCGGCCGCCCTGCGGCTCACCGCCGCCGTGGAGACCGCCTACGACGGCGAGCACGCGCGCGTGCGCGGCCGTCTGCAGGCCGGCGCCGTACTCGCCGGGGACGCCCTCAAACGCTGGCGGGCCTTCCCCCTGGACTGCACTCCCGGGGAACTCCTCGACGCGCTCGTGGAGAGCCTGGCCGCCCTGCTGCTGTGCTCCGTCACCGCCGCCGACGAGCGGGTCGAGGAGGCCTGGCGGCACGAGCCGGCGGCCGACGCCCCGAGCCTCGCCGGCCGTGACCACTCCCCGGAGAGCGCCGAGCACCGCATCGGCCTCGCCGTACGGCGCTGGCGGCGGGAGCTGGAGGAGTACGCGGAGGACGAGGTGCGGGTACTGGAGCGCACCTCCGCACCCGACCCCGAGGTCGTCGCCGCCGTCGTCGCCACCTCGCTGCTGGGCGGGCGCCGGACGCGCAACGTGGGCGAGGGACTGGCCGACAAGCTCGGCGCCCATGGCGCGCTGCGGCTGCGTGACCGGGCGGCGCGCCTGCTGGCCGACTGCGTGGACCGGGTCATGCACGCCGAACGGGAGCGGCGCCTCGCCCCGCTGGACGCCCTCGGCGTCAACCCCGGGCCACAGGCCGAACTCATCGCCGCGCTGTCCGTACTGCAGAAGGAGAGGTGAGCCGGTGACGGCCGCCACTGATCAGGAGCACAGGGAGCACACCGACCGCATGGCGCGTACCGAGCACAGCGGTCCCATGGATGCCGAGGTCAGGAGACCAATGGAACGTGGCGACCGGCGCGGGGAGCTGCCGCCCCCGAGCCCGGGCGTGCCCGGCGACGCCGGCGCCGGGCGGCCGGAGGAGGGCACCCCCGGGAACCGGCCCGAGGGCGCGGGCCGGAACTCCGAACCGCCCGCCTCGACGGCGGACGCGGACGCGGCGAAGAATCCGGCCGAGACCGACGACCGGGGCGGTGACGCGGGCGCGGCCGAGGGCGAGGACCACGAGCGGGGGTGGCACGCACGCGTGGGCCGTGCGGACGCGGGCCCCGGTCCACAGACCCCCGCGATGCCGCCGGAACCGCCCGCCGGCCACGAGGCCCGCCCGGCGGACCAGGGCGCGGGCGGCTCTGCGCCGGGGAGGAGCCCCGACGCGCGCGTGGCGGACGGGAGGTCGGGCAGGCCGGTGCTGGGGACGGGGACGGGGACGGGTGCGGACGTGGCCGACAGTGGGGCGGGCAGGTCTGTGCTCGGCCGGGGTGTGGATGCGGGTTTGGCGGGGCGGGACGGGGCTGTGCCGGGGAAGGGTGCGGATGCGCGTGTGACCGGCCAGGGCGCGGTCAGGCCCGTGCCGGGGACGGGGACGGGGACGGGGGCGGATGCGGACGTGGCCGACAGGCGGTCGGGCAGGTCCGCGCTCGGCCAGGATGCGGATGCGGGGTTGGCGGGGCCGGACGGGGCCCTGTCGGGGAAGAGCCCCGACGCGCGCGCGGCGGACCGGGGGCCGGGGAGGCCGGTGCTGGGGAAGGGCGCGGATGCGGGGGTGGGGGACAAGGCGCCGGGCAGGTCTGTCCTGGGGAAGAGCGCGGGCGCGGGGGACCGGGGGCCGGGCAGGACGGGGCTCGGCGCGGGGGCTGAGGCGGAGGGGGTGGGGCGGGACAGGGCCGCGCTCGGGAAGGGAGCCGATGCGCGGGTGGCGGACCAGGGCGCGGGCCGGGACAGGGCCGCCCTTGGCCAGAGCGCCGAGGCGGGTGGCGGGCAGCGCTCCCGCCCGCCGCACCGTACGCCCCGGCAGCCCGGCCCCAGCGACGAGGCGGCCCCCCGACGCACGCCCGACACCGGCACCGGGACCGGCACCGGTCCCGGCACCCACGCCGACGCCCACGCCGACGCCGACGCCCACGCCGGCACCGACTCCACGGAGACGTGGGACGACGGCCTCATCGCCCGGCGTGTCACGGACGCCGCGGCCGCCGCCCTCGCCGCCGAACGCGAGACCACCACCCGGGCCCTGGGCGCCAACCCGCCGGCCCCCCTGGCGTACGACGGACCCCTGCGCTCCCGCCTGGACGCCCTGCGCGAACTCGTCGGCCTCTCCCGCGCCCGGCTGGACAAGCGCACCCTCGCCGAGGCCGGCCGGGTCCTGGACGAGGCGGCCGCCCGCCGCAAGCTCTCCGGCCGGCACACCGTCATCGCCATCGCGGGCGCCACGGGAAGCGGCAAGTCGCAGCTGTTCAACGCCCTCGCCGGCGTGGCCATCTCGGAGACCGGCGTACGGCGCCCGACCACGGCCGCCCCCATCGCGTGCAGTTGGAGCGACGGCGCGGCGGGCCTGATCGACCGGCTGGGCATCCCGGGCCGGCTGCGCCGCCGCCCCGTGCACAACCCGGAGACCGAGGCGGAGCTGCGCGGGCTGGTCCTGGTCGACCTGCCCGACCACGACTCCGCCGCCGTACAGCACCGCGAGCAGGTCGACCGGATCCTGAAGCTGGTCGACGCGGTGATCTGGGTGGTCGACCCGGAGAAGTACGCCGACGCCATCCTGCACGAGCGCTATCTGCGGCCCATGGCCGGCCACGCCGAGGTCATGTTCGTCGTCCTCAACCAGGTCGACCGGCTGCCCGGGGACGCCGCCGACCAGGTCCTGGACGACATGCGGCGGCTGCTGGACGAGGACGGCGTCGCGCTCGGCGAGCACGGCGAGCCGGGCGCGACCGTGCTCGCGCTGTCCGCGCTCACCGGCGAGGGCGTCGGTGAACTGCGCGAGGCGCTCGGCCAGTTCGTCGCGGAGCGCGGCGCGGCGGCCCGCCGGGTCGCGGCCGACGTGGACGCCGCCGCGGCCGAACTGCGGCCCGTCTACGCCGCCGAACGGCGGGTCGGCCTCAGTGAGGAGGCACGCGAGGAGTTCGGGGCGCGGCTCGCGGACGCGGTGGGCGCCACCGCGGCGGGCGAGGCCGCCGAGCGCGCCTGGCTGCGCAACGCCAACCGCGCCTGCGGTACGCCCTGGCTGCGGCTGTGGCGCTGGTACCAAGGGCGCGGCGACTCCACGACGGGCCGCCACGCGGTGCGCCCGCAGGCCGACGAGGAGGCCACGGCACGGCAGCGCGTCGAGCAGGCGGTCCGTACGGTGGCCGACCGCGCCTCGGCCGGGCTGCCGGGGCCATGGGCGCAGGCGGTGCGCGAGGCGGCCGTACGCGGCTCGCAGGGGCTGTCGGAGGCGCTGGACGAGCTGGCGGCGCGGGCCGGGCTGCCGCCGGGCCGGCCGCCGCGCCCGGGCTGGTGGCCGGCGGCGGTGCTGGTCCAGGCGTCCATGACCCTGCTGCAGATCGTGGGCGGCCTGTGGCTGGCGGGCCAGATCGCCGGCGTCATGGCGCCCAATCTCGGCGTCCCGGTGCTGCTGATGCTCTGCGGGATCATCGGCGGGCCGCTGGTGGAGTGGGGCTGCCGGATGGCGGCCAGAGGACCGGCCCGGCGCTACGGCCAGGAGGCGGAACGGCGCCTGCGGGAGGCTGCCGCCGGCTGCGGCCGGGCCCGGGTGCTCGACCCGGTGGCGGCGGAACTGCTGCGCTACCGGGAGGTGCGCGAGCAGTACGCACGGGTCGCGCGGACCGGCTCGGGCGTGCGAGTCGGCTGAAGAGCCGCCTGAAGAGCCGCCTGAAGGCCCGCCTGAAGGCCCAGCTGAAGGCCTGTCTGAAGGCCCGCCCGGACGGCCGGTCGAAGAGCGGTGCCGGTCACCGGGGGTGAAGGCGGTGGCGGGGGAGGGCGTCACCCGTGCGGGTGGCGGGGTTTTCCACAGGCGGATGGCCGTCCACAGCGCTCAGCGGGCCCGGCCCGGCGGAGGCAGTCTGGGGTCGCGGCGATCGCACGGCGGGTCCGGCCGGAGGGACGGCGGAAGCGGCGCGCGATCGGCGGGACGCGTGGGCACGTACGGCGGTCGTACGTGCCGGCGCGGCAGACGCAGCCGTACGGGACGGGCCCGTACGTGTGTCCGCCCGGCCGTGACGCGCCGGGCGGGGGAGGGGAGCGAGGACATGAACGAGACCGTCGTCTGTGTGGTGGGCAACGTGGCGACCCAGCCGATGTACCGGGAGGCGGCGTCGGGCCCGTCGGCACGGTTCCGGCTCGCGGTGACCGCGCGGTACTGGGACCGGGAGAAGAGCACCTGGACGGACGGGCACACCAACTTCTTCACGGTGTGGGCCAACCGCCAGCTCGCGGTCAACGTGGCCGCGTGCGTGGAGGTCGGCCAGCCGGTCGTCGTACAGGGCCGGCTGAAGGTGCGCACGGAGGTCCGCGAGGGGCAACAGCAGTGGGCCTCCGCCGACATCGACGCCGTGGCGATCGGCCACGACCTCTCCCGTGGTACGGCCGTCTTCCAGCGCGCGGCCAGGCCGGAGGCACCCGCTACGGCGAACCGGCCGGAGCCGAACTGGGAGACACCGCCACCCGGACCCGCGGGCGTACCGGACGGGGCCACGGCCCAACAGGCTCCCGAGCCCGTTGCCGTGACGTGACGTCAGAGGCCGCGACAGCGACCGTGGCCAGGACACCGCCCGCCCGGTTGGCGAACTCCCCGTACGAACGGGTTGATTTGTCGATATGCCCAGCTCATGGACGGCCCCGGCGATAACGATTGCGGATCGGATCACCCATCGGATCATCCGACCGGCCGGAGAGGCTCCCGCTGATCCATAGGATGCCGGGCGTGCCCCTAGGGGCTGCCGATTCTGCTGGTGGGACCGTCCCCCACGTCCAACGGGTCCTGCTCGAAGGGGAATTCTGTGCTTGCTGCGTTCTCTGGGTTCCGCCGTTCCGCCGGAGCGGGCCGTCTGGCCGCCGCCGCGACGGTGTCCGGCCTTGTGGCGGCCGGCGCGCTGTCCGGCGCCGGCAGAGCCGCGGCCGACGAGACACCGCAGAGCCAGGGCGGGGCGACGGCCACGATCAACGGCCTGAAGACCTACGGCGAGGCCGTGATCCACGGGGACGGCGGCGACCAGCGCGTGGAGGCCGGCCTGTTCGAGATGTCCGTCGACGGCGGCGGCACCCTGCAGACGTACTGCGTCGACCTCCACAACCCCACCCAGCGCGACGCCCACTACCAGGAGACGCCCTGGAGCGGCACCTCGCTGGGCGCGAACAAGGACGCCGGCCGGATCGGCTGGATCCTGCAGCACTCCTACCCCCAGGTCAACGACCTCGCCGCGCTCGCCCGCCAGGCGGGCGCCGGCACCCTGACCGAGCAGGACGCGGCGGCCGGCACCCAGGTGGCCATCTGGCGCTACTCCGACGGCGCGAAGGTCGACGCCGTCGACCCGCAGGCCGAGAAGCTCGCCGACTACCTGCAGAAGAGCGCCCGCGACCTCGGCGAACCGCAGGCCTCGCTCACCCTGGACCCGCCCGCGGTCTCCGGCCGGCCGGGCGGCCTGCTCGGACCGGTGACCGTGCACACCAACGCGGGCACGGTCGCGGTGAGCCCGCCGGTGGACGCGACCACCAGCGGGGTGCGGATCACCGACAAGACCGGCAAGGCGATCAGCACCGCGAAGGACGGCAGCCGGCTGTACTTCGCCATCCCCGGGGGCGCCTCCGCCGGCACCGCCCAGCTGACCGTGCAGGCGTCGACCACCGTGCCCGTGGGCCGTGCCTTCGCCTCCGACAGCCGCAGCCAGACCCAGATCCTGGCCGGCTCCAGCGAGTCCACGGTCTCCGCGAACGCGACCGCCACCTGGGCGGCCGAGGGCGCCATACCGGAGCTGTCGGCCCACAAGGACTGCGTCAGAGGCGGCGTGGACGTCGTCGCGGCCAACAAGGGCGACAAGCCCTTCACCTTCGAGCTGATGGGCGCCGCGCACACCATCCCCGCGGGCGCCTCCCGCACGGTGACCGTCCCGCTCCAGGAGGACCAGGCCTACGACTTCACGATCACCGGGCCGCACGGCTTCAGCCACCGCTTCACCGGCGTCCTCGACTGCCGGACGCAGGGCACGATCACGACGCGCACGGCCAAGGTCCACAACGACCCCAGCCCCGCCACGGTGGGAGGCGGCACCGCAGCACCCGGCACCGACCTCGCCGCGACGGGCGGCTCCGCGATCACCCCGCTGATCGCCGGCGTGGCCATCGGGTTCGTGGTGATCGGCGGCGCGGTACTGGTGGTGCTGCGCAAGCGCGAGCAGCCGGGCGACTGACGGTCCGGCGCCGTCCCGGCGCCGCTGCCCCGACCTGTATCGCCCTGCCCTCGGCCGTCGGCCGCCCGACGGACGGAGAGGGGGGACGCCGTGGCCGGGGCGCCCGGCCCGCGGCTTCAGGCAACCCCGCCAAAGCAGCTCCAGCCCTAAGCCGTTCCGTCGACCTCGGTTGTCAGCGTCACCAGGCCGCTACCGGCCGCCCCCGCCGGGAGAGCGGTGGCTGGGGCCTGATCCGCCGACGGTTTCGTGGGAGCCGCCTCTCTGGGAGGCCGCGTGGTGGTTCAGCACCTTCATGATCTCCGAGGCCAGCACATCTGCCAGAGCGGGCGCGAGGGATTCTGCCAGTGCGGTCGCGAGGGCCTGCGCGAGCAGCACCCGTTCCAGCTCCGAAGAACGGGAAGGCGGCTGGGAGAGGAGTGCCACGGCCGCATCCATCAGAGCTCCCGCCAATGGGTCCTTTCCGTGCCTGCCACCGGTGCCGGTATGGGGGATCCCGGCATCGCGCACGATCTCCTCGAAGATCTCGTCGATGAAGGACCCCAGGGGATCCCGTTCCGATTTTTCTCCGGACTCAGCTGCCATTGTGTTTCCCCAGGTCTGCGGTTGCCGTACGGGACCTGCCCCCCGATGCCGGCGAGTGCCGGACCGGGGGGCAGAGCGTCGTTCTTTCCTGCTCACCGGCGCATGAGCGCCGCAAGGAGGAGAGGATGCTGAATCAGCTGTTCCCCGCGGTCCTCACGTCGGCGGCGCATCAGCGCGGCGAGGAGGAGCGGGTGCTGGATGATCGATTCCTCTCCGCCCTCTTCCCGTCGGCGGTGCATGAGCGCGGCGAGGAGGAGCGGGTGTTCGATGATCGACTCTTCTCCGCCTTCCCGTCGGCGGTGCATGAGCGCGGCGAGGAGGAGCGGGTGTTCGATGATCGATTCCTCTCCGCCTTCCCGTCGGCGGCGCGCGAGCGCGGCGAGGAGGAGCGGGTGTTCGATGATCGACTCTTCTCCGCCTTCCCGTCGGCGGCGCGCGAGCGCGGCGAGGAGGAGCGGGTGTTCGATGATCGGTTCCTCTCCGCGCTCCTCACGCCGGGACAGCAAGGCTGCCAGCAGAAGCGGACCGATGGCGGATTCCTCGCCGAACTCTTCCTGGCCTACTCCGGCCTTTTCACGAGTGGGAGTCTCCGTCGCTGCCGTCATGGTTTCCTCTTTCTCTGACGCATGACTCGGCGGAGCGCCCGGCCGACACGACACGCCTCGCGCTCCGCCCCTCAGCGCCATCGTCGAGGCGTCCTACGCCGACCGCATTTCGATCATGACCCACCTGGCCGCACACGAGACTCGCGCGGGCCGGAAGCACGGCCCACGGGGCGCGGCACCGATCGATGGCGGCCGCGCGGCCGACCGGGCGGGTTCCTCGTGAGCAGCTCTGGGCCCTGCGAGGATGCCCGAGGCCGTCCAACGGCGACCGACGACCCACCATCGGCCCGCCTGAAGTGATGCTCAGGTATTGGCCCCTCGTGCGGTGACCTGCCAGCGGTCGATCACCTTGCGGTCTCGGACGACCAGCAGCTCATCGGCGAGATTCACCGGCGTGCAGATGTGGTTGGGGACGACAGCGACCACCGACCCGAGGCGTGGCCCCCTCACGCCTTCCGGAAGGCGGACCACGGCGTGGTGCTCCCACAACCCGGTGATGGATCCCTGTGGGAACCGGGGCAGGTAGCCGTGGCCCGTCACCCACGACGACCGGTCGGAGCCGAGGGCCTTGCTGCCGACATCCAGTACGAAGCGGTC
Organism: Streptomyces sp. NPDC001851; assembly: GCF_040297165.1. Lineage (NCBI taxonomy): Bacteria > Bacillati > Actinomycetota > Actinomycetes > Kitasatosporales > Streptomycetaceae > Streptomyces > Streptomyces sp. NPDC001851. The sequence continues at coordinate 118,980 of NZ_JBEOYR010000013.1, forward strand.
CGGGGCGGGAACGCTGATCACCGTCGCCGCGGCGACCAGCGCCAGGTCCTCCACCCCGCAGGTGCCGATGGCCAGCTGTGTGGCGTCATTGAAGACGTAGACACCGGGCCGCAACTCGTTCACCGCGCCGGGCCGCCACTGTCCCACCGTCGGAGTCGACCCGCCGCTGACCGTACGGACATCGAGCCCGAGATCCCGCAGCGCCTGTGCGGCCTGGCCCAGCGTGCGCTCCTCGTCCCGTGCGGCGCGCTCACGTGCCTGCGCGTCGTGACCGTAGCCGTGTCCCGGGAACGTGAACACGCCGACAACATCGAGTCCCGCGTCGGCGGCCGCCTTCCCCACCTCACCAGCCATGTGAGGCTGCACTCCTGTGCGGCGGCTCCCGCTGTCGACCTCGACAAGTACCTCGACGGGCCGGGCGCTGCCGCGCACGGCGTTCCCCAGCCGCTGCGCGCCTTCGACCGACTCGACGCCGACCCTCAGAGCAGCGTCGTCAGCCAACCGGCGCAGCCGCCGCGCCTTGTCGACATCGAGCCACACGGGGTACGCGATGAACAGGTCGTCCACGCCCACCCGGGCAAATGCCTCGGCTTCGCCGATCGTGGCCACCGACAGCCCGCGCGCGCCGGCCTGGAGCTGAAGGTCCCCGATCTGCGCGCACTTGTGGGCCTTGGCGTGCGGACGCAGGGCAAACCCTCGGACCCGCGAAGCCTCGGCCATCCGCTCGATGTTGCTTTCCAGTACATCCGGATCGACCACGAGCGCCGGCGTGGCCAGCCCGTCGGGCAGCAGTATCGCCATCTCTTGCCTCCCGCCATGGAGCACGTCGAGATGATCATGACAGGTCGGCAGACCAGGGCCACTGGGCCATCGCCCCAGATCCCACGTACCAATCGAGACGACCTCCAAGGCGAGCGATACGCCGAACGTGACAGCCCAGCGCCTGCCGTACCCAGCCTGGCTTAACCCCTCGTGCATGGGCGCTGGATGCATGGTGACGTTGGGACTGCATTGGTGGCAGCAAGTCACTGATTCACAGCAGCGTGAGAGAGGGAATCCTGCCCATGCCTCCGATCCCACTGAAACCTGGCATCTACAAGCTTCACGCCCACATCATTGGCCCGAGCTCCTTGGTGACTGCCACCGAGTACGCCGTGAAGTACGGCGCCCCCGTCATCACCGACCGCCTCAATCCCCTCCCGATCGAACAGGAGTGGGTCGTCGAGCCCGTCGAGCCGGAGCCGGGAGCGCCCTACATGATTCGCCTCGCCGCCCACGAGACCGCGGGGCTGGTGATCGCCGAGGACAAACTCTGGGTCAACAGCGTCCCCAGCAGCGAGCGGGCGAGGTTCACCTTCGAGCCGGTTCTCGGGGGCGTCAAGATCATCTCGGAGAAGGGCCTCGCCTGGTCCGCCAGCCACCGCGGCGCGCAGATCGAACTCGCCACACCCAGGCCTGAGTTCCAGCAGACGTGGACCCTGGAATTCGTGCGCCCGATCGACGAGTAGCACGGGAAGGCCTGGTGCGACCGGCGTTGGTGCCAGCCGGCCCTGGGCCGTCCAAGGCCGGCCGACGCCAACCGACGATGACAGAAGCCCACGGCTCTGAGCAGCTCAGAGCCGTGGGCTTCGTCAGTCCCGCTGGCCAGCGAGACCCGTGATCAGTAGACCGGCAAGTTGCGCGTCGCCCACCGCCAGAAGGCGACCGCGGCTGATTGCGACGCGGAGCACGTCTCGCAACGCTCCGGTCAGTTCCTTGGCCAACCGTCGCAGTTCCTCCGGACCCCGATCGTGGTCATCGACGGCGTCCGAGGCATGCCGCAGCAGCTCGACTGCCGTTCCCAGTTGTACCGCTTCGATGGTGTCCGCCAGGCCGGACATGGAGCCGCCCCTGTCGTCGGTGTTCAGGCAGCAGGGCTTCCTTCCGGCCCCGACCACGGGAGGAGCCGTGGTTCGTTCGGTGCCAGCCGCACGCCGGGGCAGGCGTCGTGAACCGTATGGCCCCGATCGGCGTCACCGTCAGCCATGCCGTGGAGCAGCCGGAGCCGAGGCAGGCGACCGCCGAGGAAGCGTCGATACTCGGCATGGCCCTCAGCAGCCGAGCCAATCGGCGAGCGTGGAGAAGTCGGCGTCTACGAGTCCTTTGCTCGGGTCGACGCGATGAAGCAGCGACGGCCCAGGATGTTGGGCGTCGACCCACAAGCGATCCATGGCGCCGATTTCGTCGTCGACCCAGGTGAAGGGGCGACCATCGGCCCACTCGACCAAGGGGCGGGTCTTCCAGTGCAGGCCGCGGGGTCCGTCGTCGGCACTGGCGTCCGGCCACTCCACCACGGGCAGCTTCGGCAGTCCCAGGCGTGGAGCTACGGCCTCGTTCGCATCCTCCATCCACGTCGTGGCCCACACGAGAGGGCAGTCCAGGGCGAGGAGGCGCGATCCGATGCCGGGGTCCAGCCGATCAAGCAGCGGGTTGCCCTGATCGACGGACGTCGAGGAGCCGTACGACGCCCCGAACGGGATGAGCGGACCGTCGACGTCGAGGAAGAGGATGGGGCGCTCTGCTGCGCTGGTCACAGCGGCACGATAGCCCGGCGCGGTGGCGGCGGGGACTCTGCTTCCTGGGCCGTCCCCGGGCCGTGCGAGGGTGCCCGACGCCGCCCAGCGGCGACCGACAGCGACAGACGAGCCCTCGCGGCCAGTCCCGGAACCCCCAGGTCACAGCCCCTGGGCGGAACGGGTTTCCGTCCAGGGCTGGCCGTCAGGCAAGATGGGGTGTATCTGCCCACTGCCAGATTTCAAGCTGCCGGACGGTTTCTCTTGGCTGAGTTCATTTACACCATGCGCAAGGCGCGCAAAGCGCACGGCGACAAGGTGATCCTCGACGACGTCACCCTGAACTTCCTGCCGGGGGCGAAGATCGGCGTCGTCGGTCCGAACGGTGCCGGTAAGTCGACCGTGCTGAAGATCATGGCGGGCCTGGAGCAGCCGTCGAACGGCGACGCGTTCCTGTCCCCGGGCTACAGCGTCGGCATCCTGCTGCAGGAGCCCCCGCTGAACGAGGAGAAGACCGTCCTGGAGAACGTCCAGGAGGGTGTCGCCGAGGTCAAGGGCAAGCTCGACCGGTTCAACGAGATCGCCGAGCTCATGGCGACCGACTACTCCGACGCGCTGCTCGACGAGATGGGCAAGCTGCAGGAGGAGCTCGACCACGCCAACGCGTGGGACCTCGACGCCCAGCTGGAGCAGGCCATGGACGCCCTGGGCTGCCCGCCCGGCGACTGGCCCGTCACCAACCTCTCCGGTGGTGAGAAGCGCCGCGTCGCGCTCTGCAAGCTCCTGCTGGAGCAGCCCGACCTGCTGCTCCTCGACGAGCCCACCAACCACCTCGACGCCGAGTCGGTGAACTGGCTGGAGCAGCACCTGGCCAAGTACCCGGGCACCGTCGTGGCGATCACCCACGACCGGTACTTCCTGGACAACGTCGCCGAGTGGATCCTCGAACTCGACCGCGGCCGTGCCTACCCGTACGAGGGCAACTACTCCACGTACCTGGAGACCAAGGCCACCCGTCTGAAGGTCGAGGGCCAGAAGGACGCCAAGCGGCAGAAGCGCCTCAAGGAGGAGCTGGAGTGGGTGCGCTCCAACGCCAAGGGGCGCCAGGCCAAGTCCAAGGCCCGTCTCGCGCGGTACGAGGAGATGGCCGCCGAGGCCGACAAGATGCGGAAGCTGGACTTCGAGGAGATCCAGATTCCGCCGGGCCCGCGGCTCGGCAACATCGTCGTCGAGGTCGACAAGCTCAGCAAGGCCTTCGGTGAGAAGGTCCTCGTCGACGGCCTCAGCTTCACCCTGCCGCGCAACGGCATCGTCGGTGTCATCGGCCCGAACGGCGCCGGCAAGACCACCCTGTTCAAGATGATCCAGGGCCTGGAGACGCCGGACTCGGGTGACATCAAGGTCGGCGAGACCGTCAAGATCTCCTACGTCGACCAGAGCCGCGAGAACCTCGACCCGAAGAAGACGCTGTGGGAGGTCGTCTCCGACGGGCTCGACTACATCAACGTCGGCCAGGTCGAGATGCCGAGCCGGGCGTACGTGTCCGCGTTCGGGTTCAAGGGCCCGGACCAGCAGAAGCCGACCGGCGTCCTCTCCGGTGGTGAGCGCAACCGCCTCAACCTGGCGCTGACCCTCAAGCAGGGCGGCAACCTGCTGCTCCTCGACGAGCCCACCAACGACCTCGACGTCGAGACCCTCAGCAGCCTGGAGAACGCGCTGCTGGACTTCCCCGGCTGCGCCGTGGTCGTCTCCCACGACCGGTGGTTCCTCGACCGAGTCGCCACGCACATCCTCGCCTACGAGGGTGAGTCGAAGTGGTTCTGGTTCGAGGGCAACTTCGAGTCGTACGAGAAGAACAAGATCGAGCGGCTCGGACCGGACGCCGCGCGTCCGCACCGCGCCACCTACAAGAAGCTGACCCGGGGCTGATCGAACTTGCGCCACATCTACCGCTGCCCGCTGCGCTGGTCGGACATGGACGCGTACGGACATGTCAACAACGCGATCTTCCTCCGCTACCTGGAGGAGGCTCGCATCGACTTCCTGTCCCACCGCGGCAAGGAGTCCAAGCAGGGGTCCGTGGTGGCGCGCCATGAGATCGACTACAAACGGCAGCTCGTCCACCGGCCCACGCCCGTGGACATCGAGCTGTGGGTCACGGAGATCAAGGCCGCGTCCTTCACCGTCTCCTACGAGGTGAAGGACGAGGAGGCCGTGTACGTGCGCGCCCGCACCGTCGTGGTGCCGTTCGACTTCGAGGGGCAGCGGCCGCGCCGGATCACCGCCGAGGAGCGGGAGTTCCTGCGGAAGTACCAGGACGACGCCGACGAGGAGGCCGTCGCCGCATGACGGTGCTGCACCTGGCCGACGAGACGGAGGCGGCCGACCTCGCCGCCTTCCTCTCCCGGCTGCTCCACTACGACCGTGGAGCCGCGGTGCGCCTGCAGGCGGCCGGCACGGCGCTCGCCGTCTTCGGCCGCCCGCCGTCCTTCGAGGTCCTGGCCGTACGCGCGGTACGGCTGGCGAAGCCGTACGAGAACGGGCTCGACGTCACCCTCGACGTGACCGTCTCCGCCGGTGAGTTCCTGGAGTCCGTGGACGAACGCGCGGCCACCGCCGCCGTACCGGCCGCGGTGACCGGTCCCCCGTGGGCCGGGGTGCTGCCGCCGCGCGGCGGCTGGCAGGCCGAGCCGGGGCTGCCCGCCCCGGACACGCTGCGGGCGACCGTCGCCGCGGCGGTCACCGAGTTCCGGTCCCGTACGCAGGAACTGGCACCGGACGGCCGTACCCGCGCGGAGCTGGACCGGATCGGGCGGGACATCTGGTCCCGGGAGATAGGGCGGACCGGGCTTCCGGTGCGGGCCGTGCACGCCGCCCAGTCCCTGGGTTTCCTGCGGCCGGGCGCCGATCCGGCCGACACCGGGCTGTTCTCCTCCGGACCGTGGCTGCGGCTGCGCACCCCCTACGGGTCCGTCGCGGTACGGCGGGCCGGGCTGGGGCCCCTCGGCGTCAGCGTGCGCTGAACCAGCCCGTTCACCGACGGCCGTTCGTCATTCCGGTGTGTTGACCATCGACGCGGCGGCGTACGTCAGGTAGTTCCACAGCGTCGTCTCGTGCTCCTCGGACAGACCGAGTTCGTCGACGGCCACCCGCATGTGCCGCAGCCAGGCGTCGTGCGCCGCCCGGTCCACGGTGAACGGGGCGTGCCGCATGCGCAGCCGGGGGTGGCCGCGGTTGTCGCTGTAGGTGGTGGGGCCGCCCCAGTACTGCATCAGGAACAGGGCGAGGCGCTCCTCGGCCGGGCCCAGGTCCTCCTCCGGGTACATCGGCCGCAGGAACGGGTCCTCGGCGACTCCCTCGTAGAAACGGTGGACCAGCCGGCGGAAGGTCTCCTCCCCGCCGACCTGCTCGTAGAAGGTCTGCTCCTGAAGCGTGCCGCGCCGAATCTCATTCACCCGTCCATGGTCTCAGACCCGGTGACCCAGGACTCAAGGCCTAGGACCCAGGGAGGCGGCGCGGCCCTACTGTGGAGCCATGGGCGCCTACGACACCGAGACCGACCGCCTGGCCGCCGTCGCACGGGCCGCGCTGGTGCGGGAGATCGACGCCGACGGGGCCTTCGCCGGGGACCCGGTGTGGCGGGAGACGTTCGCGGCGGTGCCCCGGCACCTGTTCGTGCCGTACTACTACGTCGCCGGTGCACACGGCTTCGAACGCCGCTGGGGCGAGAGCCCCGACCCCGAGGCCCGCGCCCGCTGGGTGCGCGGCGCCTACGCGGACGTACCGCTCGCCACCCGGCTGCGCGACGGCGAGCTGGTCTCCTCCAGCAGCCAGCCCTCCCTGATGGCCCTGATGCTGGTCGCGCTGGCGGTCGAGGACGGCGACCGGGTCCTGGAGGTGGGCGCCGGCACCGGCTACAACGCCGCCCTGCTCGCCCACCGGCTCGGCGACGACGACCTCGTCACCACCATCGACCTGGAACCGGAGATCACCGAGTCGGCCCGCAGGCACCTGGCCGCGGCCGGACACCACCCGGCCGTCGTCACCGGCGACGGCGCGCGCGGGGTGCCCGAACGCGCCCCGTTCGACCGGGTCATCGCCACCTGTGAACTGTCCACGGTCCCGCGCGCCTGGCTCGCCCAGTGCCGTCCCGGCGCCCGGATCCTGACCCCGCTGGCCACCGGTCTGCTCGCGCTCACGGCGCGGGACGCGGCACACGCCGAGGGCCGTTTCCTGTCCTCGGCCGCCTACTTCGTACCGCTGCGCGGCGGGGGCAGGCCGCAGCCGGAGGGCGTGTCGCTCGCCGGGCTGCCGGCCCGGGCCCGGGAGCAGGAGACGTTCCGCTTCCTGCTCGCCCTGACCCGGGGCACCCTCGATCCGCAGGAGGCCTACGCGCTGTGGGAGCGCGAGGGCACGCCGGAGCGCGAACGGTACGGCGTCACGGTCGCCGGCGAGCACACCTGGGCGTGGCTGGACGAGCCGGAGGGGCCGTACGCCTGGCCCCTGCCCTGACTCCCGCCGGCACCTGATCCCTGCTAGCCGCGCCGGATGGTGATCGTCGTCCAGGCGCCCACGTGCACCCGGTCGCCGTCCTGCAGCGGAACCGGCACGAACGGCTGGATCGGCTCCTCGGACATGTTGACCGTGGTGCCGTTGGTCGAGTTCTGGTCGACGACCGCCCAGCTGCCGTCCGGCTGCTGCACCAGCACCGCGTGCTGGTGCGAGACACCCGGGTCCTCCGGGGGCACCGCCAGGTCGATGTCGGGGGTGTCGCCGGTGGAGTGCCGGCGGCGGCCGATGGTGATCTGGTTGCCGCTGAGCGTGCGCTGCTGCTCGGGCGAGTACGCGGGCAGGTTGAGACCCGCGGCCTCGGGGCCGGACCGGTGCATCATCGCCATGAAGTACGCGCGGTCCGGGCCGATGGTCACCGTCCAGGTGGCCGGTCCCGCGGGCTGGTGCGGGAAGCCGGGGCCGCCGGGCGGGGCCTGTGCGGCGCCGGGCTGCGGGTAGCCGTATCCGCCGGCCTGCCCGCCGCCGGGACCCTGCGGCTGTCCCGGTCCCGCGGGGCCGGCGGACGACGGCGGGGAGATCACCCAGTCGTCCTCACGGCCACCGAAGGACGGGCCGCCGGAGGGCGGACCACCGGCCGGGGGCCGGCCGGTCTCCTGCGGGAACGCGGGCGGCGCGGGCGGACCGGACTGCTGGTACGCCTGCGGGGCACCGCCGGGACCGGTGGGCGGGGTGGGGCCGGGCGGCGGGGGCACCGGACGCGACGGGGCGCCGCCGAAGCCGGAGGGGCCGGGCGTGCCGGGGCCGCCCTGGGTCGGCGCGGGCGGCCGGGGGCCACCGGGGCCGGAGGGCTCACGGCCGTACGGGCCACCCGGAGCCGACGGGCCGGACGGACCGGACGGGCCGGACGGCTCACGACCGAAGGGCGGCGGACCGGCGGGCCCGCCGGCCGGGCCCTGCCCCTGCGCGGGACCCTGCCCCGGACCGCCGCCGAAGCCGGGGGGAGCACCAAAACCACCGGGCCCGCCGGGAGCACCGGGACCCTGACCCGGGCCGCCGCCGAACGGCGTCGGGCCCGACGGCTCGCTGCCGAAGGACGGGATCGGCTCGGCGGGCCGGTTCACCTGCGAGGGCCGCGAGCCCCGGTACTCGTATCCGTCACCGCCGCCGTACGTCGCGCTCGGCGGCTGGAACCGCGGCTGCGGCGAGTGCGGCGCTGCCGGGGTGTACGAGGTGGCCGTGTTGGTCAGGAAGTTCCACCGGCACTCCTCGCAGAAGGGCGCGCCGCCCTCGCGGGGCGTACGGCACTGCGGGCACAGCTCCGGCTCCGGGGCCGACGCGGCCGGCGGGCGTCCGCCGGCCGGACCGCCCTGCGGCGGCGGGAAGCCGTAGCCGCCCGCGGGCGGGGGCGGCGGAGGGGGCGGAGGTACGGCACCGGCCATGCGGTGACCGCAGACCTCGCACCAGTCGTCGGAACCCGACTGGTGTCCGTTCGGGCAGGTCGGCATGTCGGCGCTTCCCCTTCTCCGGATGTCCTACTGGGTCACTTCTTTACACGAACAGTCTTGGTGGACCGGGTCTCCAGAGTCATCTCATCCGCCTCCGTGACCTTCGTCTTCAACCGCACAGTACCTGTCGCGGCGTCGACCACGTCCACCACCTTCGCAAGCAGTTTCGCAGTATCGGCGTTCCCGGAGGCGCTGGCGAGCTGAACAGCGCGCCCCAGTTTGGCCGTTGCCCCATCGAAATCGCCCGCTTTGCGAAGGTCGAGCCCCTGCTGGATGGCTTGTGCCAGTTCGGCCTGCCCGGTGTAGTGGGCGACCTGGGGGTTGATCGAGGTCGAGGCCGTCATGTCGTCGGTCCACACGGCCCGTACCAGACCCTGCGCGCCCAGGTTCTGTACCGATCCGTCCGCTTGTGGCACGACCAGGGAGACCCGGGCGGCGAGCATCTCCTGGCCGAGGCCGGCCGGCGGCACCTGGACGCACAGGTGGTAGTCGCGGGACTCGTCGCCCCAGGACCCGGTCGGATAGTCCCCGGCACGCGGCCCGGCCTCGGCGCGGCGGGCGGTCAAGTCCTCGACGGTGGGGGCGACTTGCTTGACGAACCGGATGGCCGTGCCGACCGGCGTCCACACCCTGAGCGAGACGTCGGCGACCTCCTTGCCCATCGCGGTCTCCATCATCCGCGTGAAGTCGGCGGCGAGGCCGGCCGGGTCGGCGACGATGTCGGCCGTGCCGAGCAGCGCCGAGGCGATCCCTGTGACTTCTTTCACTTCCCAGTCGGTGCCCACGCCCCGCGCGTCACAGGTGAACCGTCCGGCACAGGACTCCAGCGCGGCCCTCAGATCCTGGGGCGACTCGTGTTCGTTGCGGCCGTCGGTGAGCAGGATGCCGTGCCGGATGGTGACGTCCGCCGAGTTCAGCAGCCGGTCCGCCAGGCGCAGCCAGGTGCCGATGGCCGTACCGCCGCCCGCGCTGAGCCGCCTCAGCGCCTGCTTGGCCTGCTCGCGGGTGGCGGGGTCGGCGACCGCGAGCCGTCCGCCGCCCGGATAGACCTCCTTGGCCACATGCGTGCCGCCGATCACCGAGAAGTGCGTGCCGTCGCGCAGGGCGTCGATCGCGGCGGCCGTGGCGTCCCGGGCGCCCCGCATCTTGGTCGGCGGGTAGTCCATGGAGCCGGAGCAGTCGACCATGACCGCCACCGCGGCGGACGGGCCGTGGCCCTGCGGGTACACCGGGGCCACGGTGCTGCCGACGGTGCCGCCGCCGGTCGCCGTCACGGTGACGATGGCGTTGACCTCGCGCCCGCCCTCGGGCAGGTACGCGTTCTGGTAGACGTCCATCGAGAACTGCGGCACATGCGACTTCGCGAAATTGGCCATGCGTACTCAAATCCCCCTAGACCGCCCTGATGGCACAGGGCGATGACTGTGAACGGACCGGTCCCCTCCGGTCCTTTGAGGCTTCCGCGCGTCCGCGCGTCTGCGGCCTCAGGCCGATCCTGCCCCCTGGGGCGGTGCCGGGAACGGTACGACGGCCACTGTTACGTTGTCGTGGCCCCCGCCGTCCAGGGCGTGACCGACCAGCACCCGGGCGCTGTGCAGCGGGCGCGCGGCCGCGTCGGGGGGGACGACCTCGGACATCTCCTCGGCCGTCTCGGCGTAGTTCCACAGGCCGTCGGTGCACACCACCACGACACCGGGCCGGTCCGGCTTGAAGGACGCGGTGTGCGGCTCCAGTTCGTAGGCATCCGCGCCGAGCCAGCCGGTGATCGCGTGGGCGCGCTCGTCGGCGTACGCCTCGGCCTCGCTCATCAGGCCGGCGGCGACCATCTGCGCGGCCCAGGAGTCGTCCTCGGTCAGCCGGGCCGCCGGTGCGCCGCGGTCGTCCGGCACCCAGTAGACGCGGCTGTCGCCGACCCAGCCGACGACCAGCAGCCCGGCGGTGACCACCGCGCCGACGATCGTGCAGGCCGGGGCGTTCTGGTGCGGGGCGTGCTCGCGGGCCGTGGCGGGTTCCTCGGCGAGCGCGTTGACGGCCTGCGCGGCGGCGACGATCGCCTCGTGCATCGCCGTCTGCGGATGCGTGCCGCGCGGCAGGGCGGCCAGCAGGCTGTCACCGGCCGCCTGGGACGCGGCCGTCGACGCGTCGTCGGGGCGGGTCGCGGAGGACACGCCGTCGCAGACGATCGCCAGGACGGCGGGGGTGCCGTCGGGCAGCGTGGTCCGGCCGACGGTGAACGCGTCCTCGTTGCGGTGGTGGCGCAGGCCCCGGTCGCTGACGGCGGCCACCGGGCCCGACTCGCGCTCCACGTGGTCGCGTTCACGGGGCTGGGCGTGCCCGCAGTTCTCGCAGTAGCCGTCGCTGTCCACCCGGCCCGCCCGGCAGGCCACGCACATCTGCGCGGGCTCCTCGGGCGCGGCTGTGTTCCCGGGGCTGTCGGCCACGCGCGGGTCGGGCGCCTGCAGCGGGTACTCCTCGGGCTCGGCGGGCCGGTCGAAGCACACCCCGGAACCGGTCTGCTGCCCCGCGCCCCCCTGAGGGCCGGACGCGTGCTCGGGCAGCGGTGTGCCGCCGGAGTCGGTGCCGGGCAGATCGGCCGGCAGATGCACCGCCGGCGGGGCGCCGGAGCTCTCCGGCTCGGGGGCGGGCCAGTCCACGCCGTCCCCGCGGGAGCCCGTCGCGGAGCCGGTCATGGTGAGCGTCGGATGGTCCTGCGGCGGCTCGGGTACGACGGAGAGGTCGTACCCGCACGCTCCGCAGAAGAGGTCACCCGACTCGACGGGCTCCGCGCAGCTCGGGCACTTCGGCAGTGCGGCCTGCTGGGGCATCTGCGACATCAACTACACCCACGTCCGGGGGCGGTAACGGTTCGCCCGTTCCACCAGTTCGATCCTCTCCTCGCCGCCGGGCGCCAGCCGGGCCAGCGTGCGGTAGGCACGCTCCAGGCCGAAGCGGAGGCCCCGCTCGTCCAGACCGCTGCCCAGCAGCACCCGTCCGCCGGCGGCCTGCCGGGTGCCCTGGCCCCCGGAGAGTATCCAGTCCAGCGCCGAGCCGAGCACTTCCGCGGCCAACCGAGCGCGCCGCGCCGGATCCAGGCCGTACGCGTCCAGCGCCTCGACCTGCCCGGCGGCGGCCGTCAGGTCGTCCAGGAACGGTACGTCACCGGCTGTCGCGGTGCGCTGTCTGAGCCGCGCCCGGACGGCGGCGACCCGGGCGGCCGTGTAGTGGATGGAGGACTCCGGCACCGACTCCAGGGTCCGCACGGCGCCGTGCCGGTTCCCGGCCGCGAACTGCACCCGGGCGAGCCCGAAGGCGGCGCTCACATAACTCGGGTCGGTCGACCACACCAGGTGGTAGTACTCGGCCGCGTTGTCCAGTTGGCCCAGCACCTCCGCGCACAGGCCGAGCGCGAGCTTGGGCGCGGCCTCGCCGGGGAAGGCGTCGTAGATCGCGTCGAAGGCGAGCGCGGCGCCCGCGAAGTCGCCGGTGACCAGGGCGGCCACACCCCGGCACCACACCACCCGCCAGTCGTCGGGCCGTTCCTCGTCCAGGGTGGCCAGGCTCATCAGCGCGGCCTGGTGGTCGCCGCTCTCCAGCCGGGCGCGGATCCGCCGGAGCCGGGTCTCCACGGTCTGCGCGGGCGCCGCGTCGAGCGCGCTGATCAGCTCGGCCGGCCCGGAGGCCAGCAGACCGGCCAGGAAGCCCGCGTTGGGGTCGCCCGGGTCGACCAGCGGGACCGGCAGGGCGAGTGCGGTGGCGGGGGTGTCGACGGGCTTGACGAGAGCCGCCGCGAGCGGCACCGGGACGCCGGGCGACACGGACGCCACGACGCCCCCGGCGCCTCCGGACCCGTGAACCCCCGCCGCGGATGCCCCGCTTCCGGGACCGGCCGCGCCCGCTGTGGGCGCGCCGCCCGCCGTCGCCGGGGCTCCGGCCGCCCCCGGTGCGGGCAGGCCTCCGTAGCCGGCCGCCTCCGGTGTGAGCCCGCCGGTTCCGTGGCCCGGTGCCCCGGCGGGAGCGGCCGTCGCGCCCCGCGTGCCCGTGCCCGTGGTCGTCCGCTTCCGGCGCCGTACCTCGCGCGCTCCCAGCAGGGACACGTCCCCGTCCAGCGTGGGGAACACCTCCCGGTCGATGACCTTGACCTCGGGGCCGAACAGGGTCGAGAGGGCGGGCCGCGCGTGCCCGGTCTGCAGGGAGACCACCTCGCGCAGCACGCCGGTCAGCTGCTCGGCCATCTCCTGCGCGGAGGAGAACCGGCGGGCGGGGTCGGGGTCGGTGGCGCGGACCAGGAGCCGGTAGAAGGACTCGTAGCGGCGGAAGACGTCGATGGTGTCGGGATCAGGGAGGGAGTCGGCGTAGACGTTCGTGTAGCCCTGGAAGTCGAAGGTGAGGACGGCGAGGGTGCGGCCCACCGTGTACAGGTCGCTCGCCACCGACGGGCCGACCTCGGCGACCTCCGGCGCCTGGTAGCCGACCGTGCCGTAGATCGCCGACTCCTCGTCGTCCATGCGCCGCACCGCGCCCATGTCGATCAGCTTGAGCTGGTCCTCGGTCTGGATGGCGTTGTCGACCTTGAAGTCGCAGTAGAGGAGGTTGCGGCTGTGCAGGTGGCCGAGGGCCTCCAGCGCCTCGATGCCGTACGCGCACGCCTGCTCCACCGGCAGCGGATCGCGCCGGCCGTCCGGCGTGCGGCGGGCGTTGGCGATCTCCTTCAGTGACTTGCCGCCGACGTACTCCATGACGATGTAGCCGTCGAGGGAGCCGGTGCGCTGGTCCAGGTGTTCCACGAAGTTGTAGATCCGCACGATGTTGGCGTGCTCGATCTCCGCGAGGAAGCGCCGCTCGGAGATCGCCGCCGCCATCGCGTCCTGGTCACCGGTGTCCAGCAGACCCTTGAGCACCACCCACCGGTCGGAGACGGCCCGGTCCACGGCGAGATAGATCCAGCCGAGCCCGCCGTGCGCGAGACAGCCGGCGACCTCGTACTGCCCGTGCACCACGTCCCCGGCCCTCAGCTTCGGCACGAAGGAGTACGGGTGCCCGCACTTGGTGCAGAAACCTTCCGTGCGCCCCGGCCGGTCGCCCCGGGCCCGGCCCACCGGTGCCCCGCAGGCCGAGCGCGAGCAGAACCGCTTCCGCTCGGGCACCTCCGGGTTCTCCAGCACCATGGCGCGCGGGTCGGGCCGGGGCACCTGCGGCACGTTCACCAGCCCGGCGCCGAGCCGGCCGCGCGTGGACGGGCCGGAGGAGGAGCCGGAGCTGCGCACCGACACCGAGTGCCCGGTGGACCGGCCCGACAGGGACCGGGAGAGCCGGCCGGACACCGAGCGGCGCGACCTCGACGACTGCGAGGACGTAGGCGAGCTGCTGCGGGAACTGCCGCTGTCCGCCGCGCCCTTGGTCAGCCCGGTGGGCAGCGAGCCGACCATGCCCGTCCCCGACGGGGGACCCCCAGCCGACACCACCGGTGCCAGGCCGCAGGTGTCGCAGTACAGCTCACCGCCGCCGACGTCCTCGTACGACCCCTCGCAGCCCGGCCGCTGACAGCTCTGTCCCGGCTGGCTCATGACTGCTCCCCCTTGCGGTCCTCGGGCGCACCGGCGCCGCCGAGCAGCTCGGCCGCCAGCTGCTGGTAGCGCAGCACGGCCTGCTCGGCCACCCGCAGGTCGCAGGGCGCGCTCCACAGCATCCGCCGGGCCGCGTCGTACCGCTCGACCAGGAACGGGTCCTCGGCGAGCCCGTGCCGGGCCACCTTCGCCTTGTACGCGTCGAGCCGGCCGCGCAGTTCGGCGCGGACCGCGAGCGGTGCGGTGACCGCGGTCAACGACTCGCGGGCACGCAGCAGTTCGTCCTCGGCCTTCTGCTCCAGGGATTCCAGGAGCGGGGAGAGCCGGTGCCACTGGGCCTGCCGACGGTACTCGGCCGCCGTCGCCAGCTGCTCCTGCAGCACCGTCGGCGGGCCGCTGACCACCGGCACCTCGGTCGCCGCGATCTTCGCCAGCACCTCGCCGCGCGCGGTGCGGGCCTCGGCGAGGGTGCGGTCCGCGCGCGAGAGCACGTCCCGCAGCCGGATCAGCCGCGCCTCCGCGTCCTGCCGGACGGTCAGCACGGCGTCGATCTCCCGGCGCACGTCCTCCAGGGCGCGCGCCTCACGGTCGTACACCAGGGTGTCCGGACGGCCGCCGCCCGGCGCCGAACTGCCCTCGGCCGGCACCCAGAAGGCGAGCGGGTCCGCGATGACGTCCTCCCGCAGCCTGGCCAGGGTGCGCGTGATCCGCTCCAGGTCGTCACCCGCCGGGTGCTCGCCGGGGCGTACGCCGACGGAGTGCGCGAGCGCCCGGGTGCGCTGGAGTTCCGCGGCGAGCAGATCGATCCGCGCGGGCAGCGCCGACCACACCGCGTCGGCGGCGACGACCAGGTCCAGGCTCGTCGCGTACAGCTCGTTCATCCGGTCGACCAGCGCGGCCAGTGAGAAGGACTCGCTGAGCCGGCCGTTCCCGGCGACGGTGACGGACTGCCCGCGCAGCAGCTCGGTCAGCTCCTGCAGGTCCTCACGGCTGGACCAGCGGCGCCGGGCGCGGATCTCGCGGGCGGTGCGCAGCGCGTCGGCGTAGGCGTCGAAGTACCCCCAGAGCAGGGTGATCCGGGCTTCCGTGGCCTGCCAGCGCTCTTTGGTCACGCCGGTCAGTTCGGCGCCTTCGAGGAGTCTGCGGCCCGCGTGGTCCTGCAGCGCCAGCAGCGAGGTCTCGATCGCCTCGTGCTCCTGGCCGAGCCGCGCCAGCGCACGGTCCACCTCGTCCCGGTCCATCACCGGCCCGGCGGGGTCCGTGACGCCCATCGATCACCTCTCGCTGCGTTTCAGTGTTCCGGTCTTCCGGTCGGATGTGGCTCAACTCGTCCGCAGATACCGCGGCGCGGGCGGCTTGGACGCGCTCGGGTCCTTCCCCAGTGTCGCCGAAAGCCAGGTGTCGTACGACGCCTGCCAGCCGCTGGAGCGGTAGTCCACCAGAACGCGGTTGACCCGGCGTACCAGATCGGATGCGTCCTTCTTCATCGCCACGCCGTAGTACTCGGTCGTGAACGCCCGGCCCTTCAGTTCGACGGTCGGGTCCTGTGCGGCCTGGCTGGCGGCGAGCGCGCCGTCGGTCACCACCGCGTCCACCTCGCCGAGTTGCAGCCTGACCAGGCAGTCCAGCTGGTTCGGGACGGTGGTGGAGATGTCCGTGGAGGAGGGCAGGGCACCGCTCTTCCGGTCGGCGTCCAGCTTGGTGTACGCCGTCGAACCCGCGGCCGTGCAGATCCGCTTGTGCGCCAGGGTGTCGTTGTAGCCGGTGATGGACGACGACTTGGGCGCCAGGACCTGCTGGCCGGTCTTGAAGTAGGGCGCCGAGAACGCGACCTGGGACAACCGCTCGCAGGTGATCGTCATCGTGCGCACGACCATGTCCACCCGCCCGTCCTGGATCGCGGAGATCCGCTGGCTGGTCGGTATCGCCTTGAACTGCACCGCCTCCGGGTCGCCGAGGAGGTCCTGCGCGATCCGGTGCACCAGGTCGATGTCGAAGCCCTCCAGCTCCGCGCCCTCGGTGTTCGGGTTGCGGTAGCCCCAGTGGTAGCTGTTCTGGTCGACACCGACGATCAGCTTGCGCCTGGCGCCCGTACGGGCCTTGATCGCGTCGATGGTGGGGCCGTCCGCACCGGACGGCGACAGCGTCTGGTCCTGCGCCTCGGAGGCGTCGCAGCCCCCGGCGCGGGCCTGGATGCCGGCGGCCACCCGCTGCCCGCCGGCCCCGCCTTCGGCCGGTGCCTTCTGGGTGCACGGCAGCAGCAGGGCGAACGCGAGGGCGAGCGCGCACAGCACCGCCATCGCGCCGACCCCGCCCCAGCCCCGCAGGGAGGCCCGTACACGCGCCGCGTACATCGTCATGCCCCCTGTCACCGGTACTCCGAGAGTCTGCGCCCGATGCCGGCCAGCGCGACGGCCGCGCCGAGCACCGCGAGCACGGCCGCGCCCACCGGCAGCCCCGCCATCGCGTCCCGCCCGTCACCGGCGGCCCGCTGGAACTCGCCCTGCTCATGGTCGATGGCCTGGGCGAGATTGCGGTCGACGCTGTCGAAGCACTCACCGGTGGCGCCCTTGGCGCCGATGACCTTGTCCAGCGCCTGCTGGTAGTTGCCGTCCTCGTCCTCGCTGCGGGCGGAGGCGTGGCGCTGCTTCCACACCGCCATGTTCCCCTCGGCCGCCTTCACCGGCGTACGCCCGCCCTGGTCGTCGGCGAGCTTCTCCGCCCCGGTCAGGCCCTTGCCGAGCACGGCCATGTCCTTGTCGAAGTCGTGGTAGTAGGCGTCGTACGTCTTTCCGCCCACCGTGATCGTCTCGGCGCCGCGCGCGACCAGGCTCAGGTTCTCGTTCCCCCGCGCCTTCAACGAGGCGATCCTGGCGTCGTGCAGCACCGTCAGCGAGCGGACTCCGTGGTCGTAGGAGCCGTTCAGCTCCGCGCGGGCCACCGCGTGGCCGACGACCAGCCACAGCAGGGCGACCGTGGTGGCGGCGCTGGCCGCGACCAGACCGTGGTTGAGCACGCGGTTCGTCCGCCGGTACGAGCGGTGCTGGGCCCAGCCGAGCGCGGCCAGCGCGAGCACACCGAGCGCGATGGCGATCCACGGATACGGCGTCGCGTCCGCGTAGTCGGCGTCGAGCCGGGCGTTCTCCTTGGTGTAGAGATCCTCCGCCGCCGGGAGCATCTCCTTCTGCATCTTCTCGTTGGCGTAGCGCAGATAGGCGCCGCCGACCGGATATCCCTGCCGGTTGTACGTCCGGGCGCGCTCGACGAGGCCCTTGTACTCGGGCAGCAGCCTGTTCAGCTTGGCGATCGTCGTCTCGGAGGCCGAGCCCGGCTCGGCGTTGGCGGCGGCGGTCACCAGCCCCGCGGCGGCGGTCCGGATGTCCTTCTCGTACCGGTCCCGGGCGGCGGCCGTCTCCTGGCCGCCCGCCAGGAACCCGCTGGAGGCGGCCGTGTTGGCGTCCGCCAGCGACCGGTAGATGTCCGCAGCGCCCGAACTGAGCGGCTGGCTGCGGTGCAGCACGTCGTCGGCGGCGGCCGCCCGCTCACTGGCCTGCCAGGCGGTGACCGCGCCGAACGCCACGACCAGCAGCGCGAGGACGGCCCCGATGATCCGCAGCCGCCCCGGCTCGGTGGTCGCCGCGGTCCGCAGCCGGTCGACACCCTCGGCGAAGGCGGTCCGCCGGGCGGGCGGCGCGGGGGAGCCCGCGGGGGCCGGCCGGGCGGGCTGCGCGGGGATGCCGGGGGCGGCGGGCGCACCGGGGCCCGCCATCGGCGGTGCTGCGCTCTTCGGCGGGTGTGTCACCTGACCTCCCCCATGGTCATCCGTTCGCCGCCAAGTATCGCCGCCGGGACTGACATCCGCACCGGCCTTCACTGGATCTTGATCGGATCGCAGTGTGTCCGGCGGCGCGCGGTGCCCGGCGCACCACCCCCTGCGAATGAACACGCCGGCCGGGGCGGATCGGTTCCGCTGGCTCAGGGGCGTTTTCCGGACAGCTCCCAGTGCTCCCGCGCCCGCGCCCGCGCCGCCGCCCCCGCGCCCAGCCGGTCCAGGCCCAGCAGGGCCGCGCCCAGGACCGGGCGCGCCGTCACCACGCGGACGTCGGCCTTCGGGGCACGGGCCGTCAGCAGGGCGCGGAGGCCGTCGTCGAGGAGGGCGTGGCCGGCCGTCAGGACGCTGCCGCCGAGCAGCACCGGCGTCTCCTCGTCGAGCAGCTCCAGGCGGGTCAGCGCCACCGTGGCCATCACGGCCACCTCCTGCGCGAGTCTGGCGACGATCGCGCGGGCCACCGCATCGCCCGCGGCGGCCGTCGCGAACAGCACCGGAGCCAGCTCGTGCCGGCGGTGTCTGTGGATGTGCTCCAGGTGCAGCGCCTCGATCAGCGCGTACATCGTGGGCAGGCCGAAGTGCGCGGGCAGGGTGCGGGCCAGGGCCGTCGGGCCGCCCCGGCCGTCCTCCGCGCGGGCCGCGTGCCACAGCGCCTCCTCGGCCAGCCCCCAGCCGCCGCCCCAGTCACCGGAGATACGGCCGAGGGCCGGGAATCGCGCGGTACGGCCGTCGGGGCGCATGCCGACGCAGTTGATGCCCGCCCCGCACACCACGGCCACCCCGCGCGGCTCGGCGACGCCCGCCCGCAGGATCGCGAAGGTGTCGTTGCGGACCTCCACGGACGCACCCCAGCCGCGTTCCGCCAGCGCGGTCGCCAACCGCTCCTCCTCCACGGGGAGATCCGCGTTGGCCAGGCAGGCCGACACATGCGCCACCGACGTGACGCCCGCGTCGGCGAGGGCCCGCGCGACCGGTTCGCCCAGCGCGTCCAGCGCCGCCGGCACGCCCACCGCGGGCGGGCGGAAGCCGCCGCCGCGTGCCGTGGCCAGGACCTCCCCGGCGGCGGTGACCACGGCCACGTCGGTCTTGCTGTTGCCCGCGTCCACCGCGAGCACGGTCGAGGTCAGGCCCACGCGAGGTGCTCCCGGTTGTGTGCGATCAACTGGTCGGTCAGGGTGTCGGCGTACCCGTACTGGCCGATCAGCGGGTGGGCGAGCAGGGCGCGGAAGACCCGGTCGCGGCCGCCGCGCAGCGCCGCCTGGAGCGCCAGGTCCTCGTACGCCGTCACGTTGGCGATCAGCCCGGCGAACAGCGGGTCCGGCTCCGGTACCGGCAGCGGGACCGGACCGTTCGGACCGACCGCCGCCTGCACCTCGATCACCGCGTCGTCGGGCAGGAAGGGCAGCGTGCCCCGGTTGTACGCGTTCACCACCTGGTACGGGCTGCCACCACCGGCGAGCAGCGCCGCCGCCAGGTCCACGGCCGCCTCCGAGTAGTAGGCGCCGCCGCGCCTGGCGAGCAGCGCGGGCTTCTCGTCCAGCGCCGGGTCGCCGTACATCGTCAGCAACTCCCGTTCCATCGCGGCGACTTCGGCGGCACGGGACGGCTTGGTGCGCAGTTCGCCCACGACCTCGTCGTGGGCGTAGTAGTAGCGCAGGTAGTAGGAGGGGATCACGCCCAGGCGGTCCAGCAGGGGGCGTGGGAGGCGCAGGTCGCCGGCGATCGCGTCGCCGTGGTCGGCGAGGAGCCTCGGCAGGACGTCGTCACCCTCCGGGCCGCCCAGGCGCACACCGGTTTCCCACGTGAGGTGGTTGAGTCCCACATGGGCGAGGTGCACATCCGCCGGCGTCACGCCGAGCAGCCCCGCGAACTTCCGCTGGAGGCCGATCGCCACGTTGCACAGCCCGACCGCCCGGTGCCCCGCCTGGAGCAGGGCGCGGGTGACGATGCCGACCGGATTGGTGAAGTCGATGATCCAGGCGCGCGGGTTGGTACGGCGGACCCGCTCCGCGATGTCCAGGACCACCGGGACCGTGCGCAGCGCCTTGGCGAGGCCGCCCGCGCCGGTGGTCTCCTGGCCGATGCACCCGCACTCCAGCGGCCAGGTCTCGTCCTGCTGCCGGGCCGCCTGCCCGCCGACGCGCAGTTGCAGCAGCACCGCGTCGGCGCCGTCGACGCCCGCGTCCAGGTCGGCGGTGGTGACGATCCGGCCGCCGTGGCCCTGCCGGGCGAAGATGCGCCGGGCCAGGCCGCCGACCAGCTCCAGGCGTTCGGCGGCCGGGTCCACGAGGACCAGTTCCCCGATGGGCAGGGTGTCCCTGAGGCGTGCGAAGCCGTCGACGAGTTCGGGGGTGTAGGTCGAGCCTCCGCCGACCACGGTGAGTTTCATATCGGGGTTGACCCTTCGCTGGTTCTTGCGGGGACTTCCGCCAGGCGTACGGACACCTGTACCGCGTGCGGAGCCGTGTCCCCGAGGGACAGGAGGGGGTGCCGCCGGGGTCAGCGCGAGGTGTCGAAGACCTCGTCGCGGGTGGCGACGAGCGCGGACTCCAGCGCGCCGCGCAGGACGGGGTGTTCCTGGACGTGACCGACCACCAGCCGGGGGCGGGTCGCGGCCAGCTCCTCCAGCTCGGCCTGGACGAGGGCGCGCAGCACCTCGCCGCCGGCCGTCAGCGCCGAGCCGCTGAGCACGACGAGTTCGGGGTCGAGGACGGAGACGAGCGAGGCGAGACCGATGGCGAGCCGTGTCGCGTAGCTCCGCAGCAGCGTCCGGTAGGGGCCGCTCGCGTGGTCGGCGGCACGCGCGACGAGTTCGGCGGCGACCTCCGTGCACGGCCCCGACGGCACGTCCTCGATGCCGAGTTCGCGGGCCAGCCCCGGTATGGCCCGGGAGCCGGCCAGCTCCTGGTAGCCGCCGGTGTTGGCCTTGGCCACCTGGCGCACCAGGGGCGTACCCGGCACCGGCAGGAAGCCGACCTCGCCGGCGCCGCCGGTCCAGCCGCGGTGCAGCCGGCCGCCGAGGACCAGGGCGGCACCGAGCCCCTCCTGGTTCCACAGCAGCACGAAGTCCCGGTGGCCCCGGGCGGCCCCCAGCCGCTGTTCGGCGAGGGCGACGAGGTTGACGTCGTTCTCGTACTCGACGGGCATGGGGAGCGCCGCCGCGAGGTCACCGAGCAGGGTGGGGGAGTGCCAGCCCGGCAGATGGGAGGCGTAGCGCAGCCGGCCGGTGTGGGGGTCGAAGGCGCCCGGGGTGCCGATGACCAGCCGGTGCACATCGGACCGGGCGAGCCCGGCGGCCTTCACGGCACCGTCGAGCGCGTCGCCGACCTGCTGGACGACGGGCTGTGCCGGGTGCCGCCCGGGTGTGGGCAGCTCGGACTCGCCCACCGTCCGGCCGGTGATGTCGGCGACGGCGGCGCGGATGCGGTCGGGGGTGACATCGAGCCCGGCGGCGTACGCGGCGGTGGGGTTGACGGCGTACAGCTGGGCGTTGGGGCCCGGCCGGCCCTCGCTGGTGCCGGTCACCCGGACCAGTCCGGCCGCCTCCAGGCGGGCCAGCAGCTGTGAGGCGGTGGGCTTGGACAGGCCGGTGAGCTTGCCGATCCGGGTGCGCGAGAGCGGCCCGTGCTCCAGCAGGAGGTCCAGTGCGGCACGGTCGTTCATGGCGCGCAGCACGCGCGGGGTGCCCGGCGTACCGGCGGTTCCTGCCATGGAGTGCGACACCTGCCTTTCCAGCCACTCAGCTCTTCAGTGACCCGGGCACGGCGTCCAGCCTTGATCACCGGCCGTGGGGAGATCACTGTTAGGAAAGTTTCCTATTGTGGTGCGAGGAACGTATGCCCAGGAGGAAGGGGGCGTCAATAGACAGCGGCCCCGAGGTGACGGGGTTGTTGTCTCGGAGCCGGGGGCCCTCGGGTTCAGCGGTCCAGGAAGGGGGTGGTGTCGAGGGTGGGGTACGGCGCTGGGAGGGGGAGGGGATCGCCGAGGGTGACCTTGGTGTCGGTGGCGTAGTACGCCTCGGTGGGGTCGTCACCAGGGAGGATCGGGTCGGTGTAGCAGTGGGCCGTCCTGGAGTGGCGGTTGATCAGGACGTAGACGGGAATGCCGGCAGCGGCGTAGGTGCGGAACTTGGGGCCGGTGTCGGTCTCGTGGTTGGTGGAGGTGACTTCACCGACGAGGGCGATCATGTCGACGGGGTACCAGCCCTTGTTGGCCTTGCGGTACGACTCGTCGAGTTCTGTAGCTCGGCGACGGCGGACGTAGAAGTCCGGAATGATCAAAGCCATGGTCTTGCCGTCCTCGTGGGCGGCGCGATATCCGTTGCCGAAACCCACAAGGCCGAATCCGGCTGTCCGGAACTGGTAGAACACTTCCCCGGCGCCGTGGTTGTGATTGTCGTTCGGTTGCGGCGGCACGATGACCGTACCCTCGACATACTCCGGTCGAATCGGCATCGGCGAGGCCTCTTCGAATGCGATCAACAGGTCAATGGGGTCCACCTGCGTCATGACCGGCTCCATGATCGGTTCGGCGCTCATCGCTTCTCCTTGTCGCACTGATGCCAGGCTAAGCCCACGCCGGGCGCCCCGTGCAGAACGATGGGGCACCCCGTGCGCCCTCGGCGCCGGAATGCCCCACCTGTTCACTCGAACGTGTGTGCCGAACCGTTCCGCTACTTCGCCGGAGGTGCCGACCGCTGGGAAACGATGGGTGCTGCCGCAACCGACTGCGTGGAGTCCGCGTTGGCGTACACCGACGGCGCCGCCACCGCCGCCGTCGGGTCCGGGACGTCCTCGACGTCCTCCGTCGCCGTCGCGCCGCCCACGATGCGGATGCTCGCCCGGTCGAACGCCCGCTTGATCCGCCAGCGCAGCTCCCGCTCGACCGTCAGCGCCTTGCCCGGCATCGTCCTGGCCGACACCCGCACCACCATGGAGTCGATCAGGACGGAGTCCAGGCCGAGCACCTCCACGGGGCCCCACAGCATCTCGTTCCAGGGCTCTTCCTTGCTCATGTGCTCGGCGACGTCGTCGAGGGTGGCCTTGACCTGGTCCAGGTCCTCGGACGACCTCACGGTGACGTCCACGCCCGCCGTCGCCCAGCCCTGCGAGAGGTTGCCTATCCGCTTGACCTCGCCGTTGCGGACGTACCAGATCTCGCCGTCGGACCCGCGCAGCTTGGTCACCCGCAGCCCGACCTCGATCACCTCGCCGGTGGCCACCCCCGCGTCGATCACGTCCCCGACGCCGTACTGGTCCTCCAGGATCATGAACACGCCGGAGAGGAAGTCCGTGACCAGGTTCCGCGCGCCGAAACCGATCGCCACACCGGCCACACCGGCCGACGCCAGCAGCGGCGCCAGGTTGATCTTGAAGGTGGACAGCACCATCAGCGCGGCCGTGCCCATGATCAGGAAGCTCGCCACCGACCGCAGCACGGAACCTATCGCCGCCGACCGCTGCCGCCGCCGCTCGGCGTTGACCAGCAGCCCGCCCAGCGCCGTGCCGTCCACGGCCTGCGCGGTGCGGCCCATCCGGTCGATCAGCTTGGTGATCGCCCGCCGCACCGCCGCGCGCAGTGCCACCGCCACGACCACGATCAGCAGGATCTGCAGGCCCATCGCGAGCCAGGTCGACCAGTTCTGCTCGACCCAGCTCGCCGCGTTCGTCGCGCTCTGCTGGGCGTCCTGGATCGACGGCACGGTCGGCGTCGACCGGGAGGGTGACGGGGACGGGGTCGGCGACGCACCGGCGGCCACGAGGACGGCGGGCAAGGACGACACGGCAGGTACCTCCAAGGTGCTGCGCGGTCCGTACCGGCGGGGTGGTCACGGTCTTCAAGGTCACGAAAAGGTCACCGGACGGACAGGACCACCACACTAACGGGGCATTGTGTGTGCCCCGCGCGGATCAGCCAAGGAGGGGCGCAGGAGAGACAGGGCTCACCTGGCTTGAACCGGCCATGATCCGGGGGATGAATCGGATGTGGTCGAAAACACTCCCAGCCCGTTACCGGGAGATGGTGGCGCTTCCACCAGGCCTGAGGGGAGACTGACTGCAGATCGTCCCGGCGCGAGCCACGCGCCGCCGACGCCCAAGGAGGCACCCGTGCCGCATGTCCTGGTCCTCAACGCGTCGTACGAGCCGCTCGGCGTCGTACCGCTCCGCCGCGCGCTCGTCCTCGTCCTGGAGAACAAGGCCGTCTCCCTGGAGGAATCCGGCGCCTTCATGCACAGCGCGACCGTCACAGTCCCCGCACCCAGCGTGGTCCGGCTCAAGCGATTCGTACGGGTTCCCTACCGGGGGCCCGTTCCGCTCACCCGGCGCGCGCTCTTCGCCCGCGACGGCGGCCGGTGCATGTACTGCGGTGGCGTCGCAACCAGCGTCGACCACGTCATCCCGCGCAGCCGCGGGGGCAAGCACGTCTGGGACAACGTGGTGGCCTCCTGCCGCCGCTGCAACCACGTCAAGGCCGACCGCCACCTCGTCGAACTCGGGTGGCGGCTGCGGCACAAGCCGGCTCCGCCGACCGGGCTGGCCTGGCGGATCATCGGTACGGGGCACCGGGACCCACGGTGGTTGCCCTATCTGCAGCCGTATGGTGCGGATGACGCTCTGGCCCGGATCGACGGCATCTCCGCCTGAGATCCGGGGCGGTGTTCAGCCGGGTCCCCCAGGGCGTGCGCCGCGCACGGCGTACCGGGCGGCGCCCGGCGCGAACGCGCCCGGCGCCGCCGCCCACGCGCCCCTCTCCACGCCCGGCTGCATCGGCCACGCCCACACCGTCGGCGCGCTCCCCTGCACGCCGTGGCCGCCCCTGTACACGGCCGAGACACAGCCGGAGGCCGGCAGCCGGCTCGAATTGTCAGACAGGCCTAGGACGGTCGGCAGCACGAGCCGGGCCAGGCGGCGCGGCCACCAGGGGCGTACGGCCGTACGGTCCAGCTCCGCCGAGGGGCTGTACCGGCTCCCCCCGGTCACGGCCGAGTCCGGCAGCGGGGCCGGCGCCACGACCGGCACCCGGCGGTCGGGGTCCCGATAGCTGTCCAGCCGACCGGCGGACCACACCGCGAACACGGTGGTCCCGGCGGGCGCGGCCATCGCGGCCGCGTCCCCCGCGGCGACGGCCCGCGGCAGCGCCGCGTCCCCGTCGGCGCCCCCGTCGCTCTCCCGCCGGCCCCCAGGGGGCGGACCCGTCTCACGCCCTCTCTGCCGATCACCGGTCCGGTGCCGGATCACAGCCCGCCCTCACGGGTGCTCCGAAAACGGCCGCGCGTGCGGACGCCGTCTCGGGGTAGGCCTGCCGTAACCCGTTCAAAGCCGCACCATCCGACGCGACCGACCGACCCACCCGAAGGAGACCCCCGTGGCCGCACCGGCTCGACTCTCGATCCCGGCCCAGTGGAAACCCGTGGCGGAGCCGTCCGCCACGACCGCCGAGGCACCGCTGTGCGTCTTCAGCGCCGAGAGCGCCTGCGCCCAGGCCCCGCTGACCAGCGAACCGCCCCTGCCCGACGCCGAGCCCCTGACCAGCGAGCCGCCGCTCGCCGAGGCCACCCCGCTGACCAGCGAGTCCGACGGCTTCGGCGCGGGGTTGTAGATGGCCGCGGCGTTCGAGGACCTCGCGGGCGCGGAGCTGTCCCGGCTCGCCGAGCTGCACGGGGTCGCCACCTCCTACAGCCCCGCCCCGGGCCGCAGCGTCCCGGTCCCCGCCTCCGCCGTGGTCGCCGCGCTGGCCGCCCTCGGCGTCGACGCGGCCGGACCCGACGCCGTACGCACCGGGCTCGCCGCCCGCGAACGCGCACTGCGCGAGCGCCTGCTGCCGCCCACGGTCGTGCACTGGGCCGGCGACGCGCAGGGCCCCGCCGCCCTCGCCGCGCTGCCGCCCGGCACCCGCCTGCGCGTGCGGACCGAGGAGGGGGAGGAGCGGGACGGGACCTGGAACCTCCCGCTCGGCGTGCACCGCCTCACCGCCGCCGCCCCCGACGGCCGCACCGGCCACGCCCACCTCGTCGTCGCGCCCGACCGGCTGCCCGCCCCGCCCGGCCGCTCCCACGGCCTCCTCGTCCAGCTGTACTCCCTGCTCTCCCGCCGCTCCTGGGGCATGGGCGACCTCGGTGACCTCGCCGAGCTGGCCGGCTGGGCCGGACGCACCGCCGGCGCCGGATTCGTGCAGGTCAACCCACTGCACGCGGCCGTACCCGGCGCCCCCACCGACCCCTCCCCGTACCGCCCCTCCTCCCGCCGCTTCCCCGACCCCGTGCACCTGCGGATCGAGGACATCCCCGAGTACGCGTACGTCGCGGACCGCGAGCGGCTCGACGGCCTGCTGGAGCGGGCCGGGCGGCTGCGCGCCGCCGTCCTCGACAAGGGCGCCCTCATCGACCGCGACGCGGTGTGGCAGCTGAAGCGGGAGGCACTGGAACGGGTGCTCGCCGTCCCCCTGGGCCCCGGCCGCCGGGCCGCCTACGACGACTTCCGCGCCGCCCACGGCCAGGCCCTCGACGACCACGCCACCTGGTACGCCCTCGCCGAGGCCCACGGCTCCGACTGGCACACCTGGCCCGAGGGCCTGCGCGACCCCGGCTCGGCCGCCACCGCCCGCGCCCGCGCCGAGCTCGCCGACCGGATCGAGTTCCACGCCCGCCTCGCCTGGCTCACCGACGGCCAGCTGCGCGCCGCCCAGCGCGCCGCCCGCGAGGCCGGCATGCCGGTCGGGATCGTGCACGACCTCGCCGTCGGTGTGCACCCGGCCGGCGCCGACGCCTGGGCGCAGCAGGACGTGTTCGCCGCCGGCATGTCCGTCGGCGCCCCGCCCGACGCCTTCAACGCCCGCGGCCAGGACTGGGGTCTGCCGCCCTGGCGCCCCGACCGCCTCGCCGCCTCCGGATACACCGCCTACCGCGATCTCCTGCGCGCCCTCTTCCGCTACGCCGGAGCCCTGCGCATCGACCACGTCATGGGTCTGTTCCGGCTGTGGTGGGTCCCGCAGGGCAGCCCGCCCACCGAGGGCACCTACGTCCGCTACGACGCCGACGCCATGCTCGCGATCCTCGCCCTGGAGGCCACCCGCGCCGGGGCCGTCGTCATCGGCGAGGACCTGGGCACCGTCGAGCCCGGCGTCCGCGAGACCCTGCAGCGGCGCGGGGTGCTCGGCACCTCGGTGCTGTGGTTCGAACGCGACTGGGAGGGCGACGGCCGCCCGCTGCCGCCCGACCGGTGGCGCGCCGACTGCCTGGCCACCGCCACCACCCACGATCTGCCGCCCACCGCCGCCCGGCTCACCGGCGACCACGTCGACCTGCGCGACCGCCTGGGCCTGCTCACCCGCCCGGCGGTCGAGGAACGCGCGGAGGCGGTCGCCGACACCGCCGAGTGGCTCGCCCTGCTCGGCAGCCTCGGCCTGCTGGACCTGACGGCCGCCGGGCCGCCCGGCACCGACGAGGAGGAGGAGATCCGCGCCGTCCACCGCTTCCTGCTGCGCACCCCGGCCCGGCTGATCGGTGTCTGGCTCCCGGACGGCGTCGGCGACCGCCGCCCGCAGAACCTGCCGGGAACCTGGGACCAGTACCCGAACTGGCGGCTGCCGATCGCGGACCGCGAGGGCCGGCCGGTGCCGCTGGAGGAACTGACGGCCGCACCCCGGCTGCGCGCCCTGCTCGCTGTGTTCGCACAGCTCGGAGACGGGTGAACGCCCGGTACCGGACCCCGCGCGCGCGGCCTTCCGGGTGGTTCGCTAACTTGAGATCGTGGACAAGAAGAACGCCCTGCGCGCCGGCGCCCTGGCCGCCGGTACGACGCTGATGATGCTGCTCATGTCGTCCCCCGCGCTCGCGCTGACCCGCGACGACGGCGACGACCCCGGCCATGGCCTGAGCGTCATCCAGACGCTGGGCCTCTACGTGCTGATCCCGCTCGCGCTGTTCGTGGTCATCACCGGACTGGTGATGGCGCTGGACAAGTCCAAGATCAGGGTCATTGCCCCCTCGTCCAAGGCGAAGTCCGAGGCCCGGGCCAAGGCCTGACCGGACACCGGTTCTGTCGCCGGGGGCGCCCTCCTCCCGCCGGTACGCGCACACCGCCGTACCCGGGTGAGACGGGTGCCCTCGGTGTTTTTCCCGCCGAGGGGATACCGGCCCGTCGCCACGGCGTGTCCCACGGGGCCACCCGCGCGACTCCGCCCGTCTCAGGGGCGGCCCACAGAGCGCCGTCGGGGCCGGGGCGATGCCGTGCGGTTCGGGCGACGGTGAGGGCAGCTCGTACGCGGCGATCCCGCCGCTCGCGGTGATGTGCCCGACGCGGTCGGCGCCCCGTTCGGGCCGGCTGGAGCCCGCCCTCCCCGACTGCGCCACCGCCTGACGCGGCCGTCTCGCCGAGCCGTGCCGCCCGGTGGCGCCGTCCGGTCGCGCGCTGCTCCGGCTCCGGACGCGTCGGCACCTCGGCAAGTCCCCGCACGCCTCGCCGGCCACCGGTCGACACGGCGCCGCCCTCGCCCCCGGCCGGTGCCGGAGAGGTTCGGTGCCGTCAGGTACCGCTGTGCGGTCGGCCCGCGCCGGCCGGCAGGTTCCGGGCCGGCGGCGGTCGCGGCACATGGCGGCTCAGGGCCGGCCCGAGCGGCTCGGCGGCACACGGTACGGCCAGGGTGCGGGCCTGCTCGGGGTCGGGGTGCACCTGCCGGGCCACCGGCAGCGGCACCGCGGATCCAGCGCGACGGCCGCCGCGCACGTCGGCGGTCAGTGCGGCGCCTCCAGTGTCCCCGCGAGCAACTCCCTCAGCATGCCGTTCAGCTGGCCGACCTGTTCGTCGTCGAGGAACGACAGAGCCTCCGTCTGGACCGCGAGGCCCGCGCCGACCGCGCGGTCGATGACGTCCAGCCCCTTCTCGGTCAGCGTCACCTTCAGGCCCCGGCGGTCGTGCGGGTCGGGGGAGCGGCGGAGCAGTCCGGCCTTCTCCAGCTTGTCGAGGCGACCGGTCATCCCGCCGGTGGTGAGCATGAGGGTGCCCGACAGCTGGCGCGGCGAGAGGGTGTACGGCTCACCGGCGCGGCGCAGGGTCGCGAGGACGTCGAACTCGCCGCGGGAGATGCCGAACGACTGGTACGTCTTCTCCATGCGGTCGCCCATGGCCCGGGCCAGGCGGTAGATCCGCCCGAAGACCTCCATCGCCCTGGAGTCGAGGTCGGGCCGCACGGCCGCCCACTGGTCGACGATCGCGTCGACGGAATCCTTGCCTGCACTCATGTGCCGAGTATCCCGTGCGGGACGGTCGCCAGCAAGAAAGTAGCTTGATGGAAAGTTGCTTAGTGCTAAGCTACTTTCCATCAAGTCACTTCCAGGGGGCACGCATGGGAACACCGAAGAGCGAACGCATCCCCGGCGCATGGGCGCTGCCGCTCAACGCCGCCGTCAACGGCGTCGGCACCGGTATGTACGTCCCGTTCACGCTGGTCTTCTTCCACGCCGTGACCGGGCTGTCCTTCACGCTCGTCGGCGCCGTGCTCACCGCCACCGGCCTCGCGGGCATCGCCGTACTGCCGCTCGCCGGGACGACGGTGGACCGGTACGGCGCCAAGCGCGTGCTGTATGTGCTGTCCGGGGTCCGGGTCGCCGGCTTCGCCCTCTACCCCTTCGCCCACTCCCTCCCCGCCTTCGCGGCCGTGGCCCTGGTCACCGCCGCCGCCGACCGGGCCTTCCCGGCGGCCCAGCAGGCCCTGATCGGCGAGGTGGCGCGCGGAACGGGGCGGGACCGGCTGCAGGCGTCGACGCGCGCGCTGCAGAACGCCGGAAACGGGGCGGGCGCACTGCTCGCCACACTGGTCATCTCCCTGGCGGGCAGCGCCGGCTACACGTACGCGGCCTGGGGCAACGCCCTCTCCTTCGCGCTCGCCGCGCTGCTGCTGCGGCCCCTGCGGCCGGCGCCCGCGGCAGGGGAGGAGACCCCGGTCCCGCACCGGGCCGGCGCCGGCTACCGGCTCGTCCTCGCCGACCGGTCCTTCCTGGTCGTCACCGGCGCCAACTTCCTGAACGCGCTGAGCTATTCGGCGCTGTCGGTCCTCTTCCCGCTGTTCATGGTGGAGTGGCTGCACGGGCCCTCGGTGCTCACCGGTACCGCCTTCACCCTCAACACCGTGCTGTGCGCGGTCGCCGGGGTCGGTGTCGGTGCGCGGGTCCGCAGGGCCGGTGCCCGGCGCACCCGCGCGGCGGCGCTGGGCGGGGCGCTGTTCGCCGCCGCCTTCGCCGCGCTGATCGTGCTCGGCACCGTGCGGCCGACGTCGGACACGGTCCTGGGCGGCGCCATGGTCGCCGTGGTCCTCGTCTACACCCTCGGCGAGCTGATCCACAGCCCCGCCGCCCAGGTGCTCGCGGTCGAGGCGGCGCCCGAGGCGGTGCGCGGACGGTACCTGGCGGCGTACCAGATGTCCTGGTCGCTGGCGAAGGCGGTGGCGCCCTCCCTGTTCACGTCCCTGCTCGCGCTGGACGGCCGGGCACCGTGGGCCGTCCTCGTGCTGACCTCGGCGGTGGCCGCCGCCCTCCTGATCCGCGCGGAACGCCACCTGCCGGCGGAGGCGGTGCGCCCGCGGCCGGCCGAGGCGGTACGCGTGCCGACGCCGGTGGTCCGCACCGGCGCCCCCACCCCGGCCCGGGCCACCGTCCCCGTCCAGGCCCTCGCGTCCGCTCCCGTCGTCGCCGAGCCCGAAGGGATCCGGTCATGAGGCGATCCGGCACCGTCCTGCTCACCGCGCTCGCCCCGGTCTCCTGGGGCACCACCTACGCGGTCACCACGGCACTGCTGCCCCCGGACCGCCCCCTGTTCACGGCACTGCTGCGCGCCCTGCCCGCCGGGCTCGTCCTGCTGGCGGTGACCCGGGTGCTGCCGCGCGGCGGCTGGTGGTGGAGGTCGGCGGTGCTCGGCGCGCTGAACATCGGTGCCTTCTTCCCGCTGTTGTTCGTGTCGGCGTACCGGCTGCCCGGCGGTATGGCCGCCGTCGTCGGCTCGGTGCAGCCGCTGTTCGTCGTCGGTCTCGCGGCGCTGCTGCTCGGGCGGCGACCGGCCCCGCGCACGCTCGTCACCGGCGTCGTCGCCGCGCTCGGTGTCAGCCTCGTCGTCCTCCAGGGGACCGGCACGCTCGACGCCGTCGGGGTGCTCGCGGCCGTCGCCGCCACCGCCTCGATGGCCGCCGGTACGGTCCTGACCAAGCGGTGGGGCCGGCCGGACGGGGTCGGCCCGCTGGCGCTCACCGGCTGGCAGCTCACCGCGGGCGGCCTGCTCATCGCGCCGGTCGCCGTCCTGGCCGAGGGCGCCCCGCCCGCCCTGGACGTCAGGGCCGTCGGCGGCTACGCCTACCTCGCGCTGGCCAACACCGCGGTGGCGTACTGGCTCTGGTTCCGCGGCATCGACCGGCTCACCGCCCCCCAGGTCGCCTTCCTGGGCCCGCTCTCCCCGCTGACCGCGGCCGTCGTCGGCTGGGCGGCCCTCGGTCAGACGCTCACCCCCGTGCAGGTGACGGGCATGGCGCTGGCGTTCGGCGCGGCGCTGGCGGGGCAGCTGGGCGGAGGCAGGCGCCGATCTTTCAGTTCAGCTGAAAAGAATCGTCGAAAAGATTCGATGGACCTGACGGATCCGGCGCTGCGACGGTAGGGGACACGGAACACCCGCCGCCGAAAGGAGCCCCGTGGCAGCCGTCCTGCCCAGGACCACCACCTCCGCCCCGTCCGCCCGCACGTGCGCCGCTCCCGCGGCAGGCCTCGCGCTCGCCGCCCTCGCCACCCTCGTCTGGTCCGGCAGCTTCGTCACCTCGCGCGGTCTGCACGACAGCGTCCCGCCCGTCCAGCACGCCTTCTGGCGCTGGGTCGTCGCGCTGCTCGCCGTAGCCCCCTTCGGCGCCCGGCAGGCCTGGCGGCAGCGGGCGCTGATCCGCCGCCACGCCCGCTACGTCCTCCTCGCGTCCTTCCTCGGTGTGGCGGTGTACAACACCCTCGTCAACCAGGCCGGACTGACCGCGCCCGCCGCCACCATGGGCATGATCATGGCCGCGTCGCCGGTGCTCATGGCGGTCTTCGAACGGCTGGGCGGCGTACGGCTCGGTGCCCGCCGCACCACCGGGCTGCTCATCGCCTGCGCGGGTGCGACGCTGCTCGTCGGCGGCGGCGCGGGCTTCGCCACCGGAGACCTGTGGATGATCGCGGCCGCCTGCTGCTTCGCCGGCTACAGCGCGCTGCTGCGCCGCCGGCCCGCCGGACTGAGCGGCACCGGCTTCCTCTTCACCACCTTCCTGACCGGCACGGTCCTGCTGCTGCCCGCGCAGGCGGTGAGCGTGACCGTGCAGGGCTCCTTCCACCCCACCCCCGCCACCGTCCTGCCCCTCCTCTACGTCGGCGTCGCCTCCTCCGCGGTGGCCTTCTTCGCCTGGAACAAGGCCGTCGCGCTGATCGGCGCGACCCGCGCGGGCATCGTCTACCACCTCCAGCCGGCCTGCTCGGCCCTGCTGTCCTGGGCCGTGCTCGGCGAGACGACCGGCCTGCCGCAACTGCTGTCGATGGCGCTGATCCTGGGCGGGGTGGTGCTGGGCGCGGGATCCCGCAGGTGACGTGTAGCTTTCCCGGCATGGCCGAGTGGGACATCCGGAAGCTGCAGATCCTGCGCACCCTGCGCGAGCGCGGCACCGTGACCGCGACGGCCGAGGCCCTGCACATGACCCCGTCCGCGGTGTCCCAGCAGCTCACCAACCTCGCCCGGCAGCTCGGCGTGCCCCTGCTCCAGGCGCGCGGCCGCCGGGTCCGGCTCACCGACGCGGCCCGGCTGGTGCTGGCCCACACCGAGCCGGTCTTCGAGCAACTGGAGCGCGCGGAGGCCGCGTTGGCGGCGTACGTCCAGGGGGAGGCGGGGGAGGTCCGGGTCGCCGCGTTCCCGACGTCCGTACCCGCCCTGGTCGTACCGGCCGTACAGGCCCTGCGGACCACGCACCCCCGGGTGACGGTCCGGGTACGAGAGGCGGAGGCCGCCGAGGCCTACGACCTGCTGACCGCCGGCGAGGCCGACCTCGCCCTGTCCCTCGCGGCGTCGGCCCCCAGCGCGGCGGACGCCCGGTTCACCCAGGTCCCCCTGCTGGCCGACCCCTTGGACGTCGCCCTGCCCCCCGGCCACCCGCTGGCCGCAGCCCCCGCCCTGACCCTCACCGACCTCGCCGCCGAACCCTGGATCTTCGGCGGCAGCGGCCCCTGGTCCGACATCACCCGCCGCGCCTGCGAGGCGGCCGGCTTCAGCCCCCACCAGGGCCACTCGGCCTCCGGCTGGACCGCGATCCTCGCCATGGTCGCGGCCGGCATGGGAGTGGCCCTGGTCCCGCGCATGGCCGCGGGCCGCCGCGACGGGGTGGTCCTGCGCGACCTCGGCCCGGGCGGGCCGGTGCGGCATGTGACGGCCGCGGTGCGCAGGGGCGGGGAGACGGGGCGGGCGGTGGCCCGGGTGCTGGAGGCGCTGGGGGCGGCGGCCGCCGGTGTCAATCGGGGGTGAACTCGTACTGGACCTCACAACTTGGGGGCGCCGTGGTGGCACTGGGCGCCCCCCATGGCCGTACAGGCGGCTACTCGGCCGCCGCGTCCGCCGCCCGGGCTGGCGGGGACCGTGCCGGTGCGCGAGGATCGCTGACCCGGAGTGCGAGTGGTTCTGGTGGGAGGGGTGGCCGTGGACACGTGCGCCAGCTGTGGCGGTCCTCTTCCCGCGCGGGCCGGTCGGCGGGGGCGTAGCTCGGTGTACTGCTCGGCGGCCTGCCGGCAGCGGGCGTACCGGGGGCGGCAGGGCGGCGGGGACCTGGAGGAGCTGATCGAGTCGGTCGGCCGGCAGGCGGGTGCGCTGGTGCCGAGGCCGGCCTCCGCCCTGTACGCGGGCGTGACCGAGCTGTCCGCCTCCGTGGCCCGGCTGCGCCGGATCGCGCGGCTCGCGCAGGAGACGGCGGAGCGATCCGTCACGGAGACCGGCGTGACGGAAACCCCCGGGGGCGGCAGCCCGGTTTCCGTCACGGAATCCCCCGTCACGGAATCCCCCGTGACGGAATCAGGCGGGACGACCGTCGCCGGTCCGCCGTTCGACGAGAGCGCCTTCGCCGCGCTCACGGAGGCGCACCGCCGGGAGATCCGCGCCCACTGCTATCGCATGACCGGCTCCTACGACGACGCCGAGGACCTGGTCCAGGAGACGTTCCTGCGGGCCTGGCGGGCCCGGGACGGCTATGAGGGGCGGGCGGGTGCCCGTACCTGGCTGTACCGCATCGCGACCAACGCCTGCCTGGACTTCCAGCGCCGTACGGCCCGCCGCCCGCAGCACTACGAGCCGCTTCCCGGCATGGACCACGGCCCCGGCGAGCCGCCCGGCCGGATCACCTGGCTGCAGCCCTGCCCGGACGACGAGCTGCCGGACAGCGCCGCGGAGGCGCGCGAGACCGTGGAGCTGGTCCTGCTGGCCGCGCTCCAGCACCTGCCGGCCCGGCAGCGCGCCGCGCTCGTGCTGCGCGACCTGCTCGGACTCACCGCCGCCGAGACCGCGCAGGCCCTCGAAACCTCCGTGGCCTCGGTCAACAGCGCGCTGCAACGCGCCCGCCCGGCCCTGCGCGAGCATCTGCCCGCGAGCCGTACGGACTGGACGGCCACCCCGCCCACGGACGCCCAGCGGGCCACGCTCCAGCGGTACATGACGGCCGCCGAGCGGCTGGACTTCGACGCGATGGCCGGGCTGCTGGCCGAGGACGTCACGCTGACGATGCCACCCAACCCGTTCTGGTTCACGGGCCGCGCGGCGCTGCTCGCCTTCCTCCGCCCCAGCCTCGACCCCGCGTCCCCCCTGTTCCTGGGCCACTGGCGCCACCTGCCCGCCCGCGCCAACGGGCAGCTCGCGGCCGGGGGTTACGTCCGCCGCCCCGGTACGAACGTCTACCGCGCCCAGGTCCTGGACGTGCTCCGCTTCGACGCCGAGGACCGCGTCGCGGAGATCACCTCCTTCGAACCGCACCTGTTCCCGGCGTTCGGGCTGCCGCTGCGGCTGTGAGCGATGAGCGCGCGGGGCGCCGTACGTCAGTACCGGTGAACGTGACGACACACCGACAGGGAGTTCACCATGCTGCTCACCGACAAGACCGCGATCATCTACGGCGCCGGTGGCTCGATCGGCGGTGCGGTGGCCCGCGCCTTCGCCCGCGAGGGCGCGCGGGTGCACCTCGTGGGCCGTACCCGCCACACTCTGGACGCGGTGGCGAAGGAGATCACGGCGGCCGGCGGGCACGCCGAGACGGCGGTCGTGGACGCGCTGGACGAGGCGGCCGTGGAGGAGCACGCGGGCCGGGTCGGCACGATCGACATCTCCTTCAACCTCGTCAGCCGCGGGGACGTCCAGGGCGCACCGCTGACGGAGATGCCGGCCGACGACTTCCTGCGCCCCGTCCTCGACGGCACCCGCGCCGCCTTCCTCACCGCCCGCGCCGCCGCCCGCCGCATGGCCGAGCGCGGCTCCGGGGTGATCCTCACCCTCAACAGCGGCTCCGCGCACGGCAGTCCGATGATGGGCGGCACCGGCCCGGCCGACGCCGCCGCCGACGCCCTGGTGCGCAACCTCGCCATGGAACTGGGCCCGCGCGGGGTGCGCGCGGTGGGCCTGTGGGCGGCCGGTGTCCCGGAGACGCTCAGCGGGGACAAGCTCCGCACCGTCGACCCGAACGTGAACGTCGCCGGCATCCTCGACCACCTGGCGAGCCTGCGCATGACCCGCCGCAACCCCACCCTGGCCGAGATCACCGCCACGGCCGTCTTCCTCGCCTCCGACCACGCGGCGGGCATCACCGGCACGTTCGTGAACGTGACCGGGGGGATGTTCCCCGGCTGAGCACGGGGGATGTGCCCTGGCTGAGCACGGCAGAGGGCGCCCGGCACGGATGCCGGGCGCCCTCGTGGCCGTGGCGACGGCTAGGAAGCCGCCGCGTCCGCCGCCTGGGCCCTCAGCGCCCGCTCGATGCCCGCGCGGGACTCCGAGACGAGGCGGCGCAGGGCCGCGTTCGGCTCGGCCGCGGCCAGCCAGGTGTCCGTCTTGGCCAGGGTCTCCTCGGAGACGTGGACCGACGGGTACAGGCCGATGGCGATCTGCTGGGCGATCTCGTGCGAGCGCGCGTCCCAGATGTCCTTGACGACCTCGAAGTAGCGGTCCGCGTACGGCGCGAGCAGCTCGCGCTGGTCGGTCTGGACGAAGCCGCCGATCACGGCCTCCTGCACGGCGTTCGGCAGCTTGTCGGACTCGACCACCGAGGCCCAGGCCTCCGCCTTGGCCTCCTCCGTCGGGCGGGCCGCGCGGGCGGTGGCCGCGTGCCGCTCACCGGCCGCGGTCTTGTCCCGCTCGTACTCGGCCGCGATCTCCGCCTCGTCGAAGCGGCCGACCGCCGCGAGGCGCTCCACGAACGCCCAGCGCAGCTCGGTGTCCACGGCCAGGCCCTCGACGGTCTGGGTGCCCTCCAGCAGCGCCTCCAGCAGGTCCAGCTGCTCGGGGGTGCGGGCGGTCGCCGCGAAGGCACGGGCCCAGGCCAGCTGGTGGTCGCTCGCCGGCTCGGCCGCACGCAGGTGGGCCAGCGTGGCATCGGTCCAGCGGGCCAGCAGGGACTCGCGGGCGGCCGGGTCGGCGTACAGGTCGATCGCGAGCTTCACCTGGCGGTGCAGCGACTGCACCACGCCGATGTCGGACTCCTTCCCGATGCCGGACAGGACCAGGGCGAGGTAGTCGCGGGCGGCCAGCTCGGCGTCCCGGGTCATGTCCCAGGCCGAGGCCCAGCACAGGGCGCGGGGGAGGGAGGCGTCGAAGTCGCCCAGGTGCTCGGTGACGAAGGCCAGCGACTCCTCGTCCAGACGCACCTTCGCGTAGGACAGGTCGTCGTCGTTGAGCAGGACCACCGCCGGGCGGCGCTTGCCCGTCAGCTGCGGTACGGCCGTCAGCTCGCCGTCGACGTCCAGCTCGACGCGCTCGGTGCGCACCAGCTTGCCGGACCCGGCGTCGAGGTCGTAGAGGCCGATCGCGATGCGGTGCGGGCGCAGGACCGGCTCGCCCTTGGCGCCGGCGGGCAGGGCGGGCGCCTCCTGGCGGACGGCGAAGGAGGTGATGACGCCGGAGGCGTCCGTGGCCACCTCGGGCCGCAGGACGTTGATGCCCGCCGTCTCCAGCCACTTCTTCGACCAGGTCTTCAGGTCCCGGCCGGAGGTCTCCTCCAGCGCGCCGAGCAGGTCCGACAGGCGCGTGTTGCCGAACGCGTGCGCCTTGAAATAAGCCTGCACGCCCTTGAAGAACTCGTCCTCGCCGACGTACGCGACGAGCTGCTTCAGCACGCTCGCGCCCTTGGCGTAGGTGATGCCGTCGAAGTTGACGAGGACGTCGTCCAGGTCGCGGATGTCCGCCATGATCGGGTGCGTGGACGGCAGCTGGTCCTGCCGGTACGCCCAGGTCTTCATCGAGTTGGCGAACGTCGTCCACGAGTGCGGCCAGCGCGAGCCGGGCGCGGCGGCCTGGCAGGCGATGGAGGTGTAGGTGGCGAACGACTCGTTCAGCCACAGGTCGTTCCACCACTCCATCGTGACGAGGTCGCCGAACCACATGTGGGCCAGCTCGTGCAGGATGGTCTCGGCCCGGACCTCGTACGCCGCGTCGGTCACCTTGGACCGGAAGACGTACTGGTCGCGGATGGTCACCGCGCCGGCGTTCTCCATCGCGCCCGCGTTGAACTCCGGCACGAACAGCTGGTCGTACTTCGCGAACGGGTACGCGTAGTCGAACTTCTCCTGGAACCAGTCGAAGCCCTGCCGGGTCACCTCGAAGATCGCGTCCGAGTCCAGGAACTCCGCGAGGGACGGGCGGCAGTAGATGCCCAGCGGCACGGACTGCCCGTCCTTCTCGTACACGCTGTGCACGGAGTGGTACGGGCCGACGATCAGCGCGGTGATGTACGACGAGATGCGCGGGGTCGGCTCGAAGACCCAGACGTTGTCCTGGGGCTCGGGCGTCGGCGAGTTCGAGATCACCGTCCAGCCCTCGGGCGCGCGCACGGTGAACTGGAAGGTGGCCTTCAGGTCCGGCTGCTCGAAGGACGCGAAGACGCGGCGGGCGTCCGGGACCTCGAACTGGGTGTAGAGGTAGGCCTGCTCGTCGACCGGGTCGACGAAGCGGTGCAGGCCCTCGCCGGTGTTGGTGTAGGCGCAGTCCGCGACGACCCGCAGGACGTTGCGCCCCTCCAGCAGCCCCGGCAGGGCGATCCGCGAGTCCTTGAAGACCTCGGCGGGGTCCAGCTGGTCGCCGTTGAGGACCACCTCGTGGACGGCCGGCGCCACCAGGTCGATGAACGACTCCGCGCCCGTGCGGGCGACGTCGAAGCGCACCGTGGTCACGGACCGGTAGGTACCGCCCTCC
Organism: Streptomyces sp. NPDC001851; assembly: GCF_040297165.1. NCBI lineage: Bacteria > Bacillati > Actinomycetota > Actinomycetes > Kitasatosporales > Streptomycetaceae > Streptomyces > Streptomyces sp. NPDC001851. The sequence continues at coordinate 157,368 of NZ_JBEOYR010000013.1, forward strand.
TGCGCACCGGAGAGGTCGAGATCGATCTCGTACGAGTCAACGGTGAGCAGCTCGGCCCGCTGCTGCGCCTCTTCGCGAGTCAGGTTTGTGCCAGGCACGCGGTCATCTCCTCGTTATGTGTCGGTTGCGCCATCCTTCCATGGGACCCACGGGGAACGCGATGTCCGGTTCCCGCCGGTCAGCGGGGCGCCGCGGCAGGACGCTGGACGCATGACGACGACACACACCCCGCGTCCCGTCCCGCCCCGGGTGCTGAAGGAGCTGCGGACCGCCGACGACGCGGGCCGCACCCCGGTTCCCCTCACCGACGAGGAGGGCGGCGCCCCGCTGCGCTGCTGCCTGCGCCACAGCGCGCCGGGCGAGCGGATCGCCCTGGTCTCGTACGCCCCGCTGCGCCGCTGGGCCGCGGAGACGGGCGCCGATCCCGGCGCGTACGACGAGCAGGGCCCGGTCTTCATCCATGCCGGGGACTGCCCGGGGCCGTCCGGCACCGGCCTGCCCTTCACCAACGCCCACCGGGTGCTCCGCCGGTACGCGGCGGACGGACGGATCCTGGGCGGTCGTCTGGTGGAGCCCCCGGAGCGCTTCGACGAGGCCTTCGCGGACGCCTTCGCCGGCCCCGAGGTGGCGTTGGTTCAGGTGCGGGCGGTGGAGTTCGGGTGCTTTCTCTACGAGGTACGGCGGGGCTGAGCCGCCGCCGGCCTCCCGCGGGGCTCCGGGGCGGCGATCCCCGCGCCCCGCGGCCGGCCCCGCCGCATGCCGTCCACGGGCCGGCGGGGGCCGCTCTCGCCGGGCCGGCGGCGCTCACCCCGGGCCGGTGCGCGGAAGGGGCGGCCACGTGACCGTGACCGCCCCTTCCGCGCGGGTGACCTACTGGGCGGACAGCTCCGCCGCCACCAGCTCCGCGATCTGGACCGCGTTCAGCGCGGCGCCCTTGCGGAGGTTGTCGTTGGAGATGAACAGGGCGAGGCCGTTGTCCACCGTCTCGTCGCGGCGGATGCGGCCGACGTACGACGGGTCCTGGCCGGCCGCCTGCAGCGGGGTCGGGATGTCGGACAGGGCCACGCCGGGGGCGCCGGAGAGGAGCTCGGTGGCTCGCTCGGGGGAGAGCGGGCGCGCGAAGCGGGCGTTGACCTGGAGGGAGTGGCCGGAGAAGACGGGCACGCGCACGCAGGTGCCGGAGACCTTCAGGGCGGGGATCTCCAGGATCTTGCGGGACTCGTTGCGCAGCTTCTGCTCCTCGTCGGTCTCGTTCAGACCGTCGTCGACGATCGAACCCGCCAGCGGGAGCACGTTGAAGGCGATGGTGCGCTGGTAGACGTTCGGCTCGGGGAAGTCGACCGCCCGGCCGTCGTGGGTGAGCTTGTCGGCCTCGGCGGCGACCTTCTGCACCTGGCCGTGCAGCTCGGCCACGCCCGCGAGACCCGAACCGGACACCGCCTGGTAGGTGGCGACGACCAGCGCTTCGAGGCCCGCCTCCTCGTGCAGCGGCTTCAGGACCGGCATCGCGGCCATCGTGGTGCAGTTCGGGTTGGCGATGATGCCCTTGGGACGGTCGGCGACCGCGTGCGGGTTCACCTCGGAGACCACCAGGGGTACGTCGGGGTCCCGGCGCCAGGCCGAGGAGTTGTCGATCACGACGGCGCCCTGGGAGGCGACCTTTTCGGCCAGCGCCTTGGAGGTCGCGCCGCCGGCGGAGAAGATCACGATGTCCAGGCCGGTGTAGTCGGCGCTCGCCGCGTCCTCCACCGTCACGCCGTCCAGCACGGACCCGGCCGAGCGGGCCGAGGCGAACAGGCGCAGCTCGGTGACCGGGAAGTTCCGCTCCGTGAGGATCCTGCGCATGACCGTGCCGACCTGACCGGTGGCTCCGACGATTCCGACCCTCACAGTGACTCCCTCTATGTGTCTCTTTGCATGACCGGGGCGTTTCCATCATGCGGCCGACCCCGGTCCACCTGTCCAATTCTTTGCGCGGCGTGCCCGAAGGGTGGGACGCGATCACCCCGGCGACGGTTGCCGTGCCGTCCCGCCCCTGCCCGTCCGGGGCACGGCCACACGGCGGTGTGACGTACGCCTCCGCGCGTCGGCGCCGCCGGTTCCCCTTCGGCCGTCGGTTCCCCTTCGCCGTCAGTTCTCCTTCGAGCGCGCGTAGTGCCGGGACGCCTTCGCGCGGTTGCCGCACACGGCCATCGAGCACCAGCGGCGGGTGCCGTTCCGTGAGGTGTCGAAGAAGTGCAGGATGCAGCCGCCACCGGAGCAGGTCCGGATGCGCTCCGGGGCCCGCGTGATCAGGTCCAGGTAGTTCCGCGCGGCGAGCCAGGCGGGCCCCCACGACGGATCGGCGAACTCCGGCTCCTCGGCGGGGCCCTCGGGCGTCAGCCGGGCCCGGATCCGCCCGTGCGCCAGTACGGCGTCCACGAGCGGCGCCGCCTCCCGCGGTGACCCGTGCACCGCGGCCCTGATCGCCTCGCGCGCCTCACGCAGATGCTCCAGCACCTCCGCGTCGGGCGCCTGGGTCCCGGCCAGCCCGTTGCCCGCGAGCCACACCGCCAGCCCCGCGGTGCCGTCGAGCAGGTCCTGGGTGACGCCTTCCCGGTTCCACCGGGTGTTGAGCAGGTCGAGGGCGAGAGGCTCGCCGGTGAGGGGCCTGGGGTCGCGGGCGGCGGTCATCGGGCACTCCTTCTCTCCTAACCACTCAATTGTAGGTGAGCGGTTGACCGTCGGGTCTCTAACCTCTTAACGTGGATAAAGAAGGTTAGATAGTCGCCTCGGAGGAGAACACCATGGCTCCGCGCATCGCGCACGCAGGTCTCAACGTCACCGACCTCGACCGCTCCCTCGCCCTGTACCGCGACCTCCTCGGCTTCACCGTGCTCGCCGAGGGCAAGGAGGAGGGCCAGCGCTGGGCGATGCTGGGCGAGAGCGGCGGCGCCCCGCTCGTCACGCTCTGGCAGCAGGCGCAGGGGTCGTACGACAGCGGTCGCCCCGGACTGCACCACCTCGCCTTCACGGTCGACTCGATCGACCGCGTCCGGGAGTACGAGACCGCGCTGCGGGCCGCCGGGGTGCACTTCGCCCACGACGGCGTGGTCGCCCACCGTGAGGGCGGGACCTCGGGCGGGATCTTCTTCCACGACCCGGACGGCACCCGCCTGGAGATCGCCGCCCCGCTCGGCCCCGACGGCGCCCCCGCCCCCCACGCCTCCGCCCCGACCTGCGGCTTCTTCTAGCCATGGGCGCCTATCACGCGGGCTCACTCGCCGTGCAGGAACTGATGGGCGTACGCGACCGCGCCGACCACGTGGGCCGCTCCCTCGGCCAGGACATCAAGCCGGTGGCGGCGGCCTTCCTGGAACTCCAGCCGCTGCTGGTGGTGGGAGCGGCGGATCCGGGAACGGGGAGGGTGTGGGCGTCGGCGCTCACGGGCGCACCGGGTTTCGTCCGGGCCACGGGTCCGAGGCAGGTGTCCGTCGTCACCGGTGCCGGGCCCGGGTCCGACCCCCTCGCCGCGGCCCTCAAAGCCCCCGGCGGCCACATCGGCACCATCGCCCTGGACCCCCGAACCCGTCGCCGCATGCGTCTCAACGGCCGGCTGAGACCGACACCCCGGGGGTTCGCCATCGAGGCCGACCGGGTGTTCTCCAACTGCCCCAGACACATCCAGCGCAGGGAGACGTACGAGACGGTCGGCGACCGCACACCGGGCAGCCCCCGCAGGCTCGCCGGACTCGGCCCGCGGGCGACGGAGTTCATCCGTTCGGCCGACACCTTCTTCCTGGCCACGATCCACTCCGCAGGAGTCGACGCCAGCCACCGCGGCGGCAACCCCGGCTTCGTCCAGGTCGCTTCACCCCGCGAACTGACCTGGCCCGACTACCCCGGCAACGCCATGTTCCTCACCCTCGGCAACCTGCGCACCGATCCCCGCGCCGGCCTCCTCTTCCTCGACTGGACCACCGGCACCACCCTCCAGCTCACCGGCGAGGCGCACACCGACATCACCGCCGGAGGCGACCGCAGGGTCCGCTTCAGGCTCACCGAGGCCCGGTGGGCCCCGGCCGCCCTGCCCCTGCGCTGGTCCGCGCCCGAGTATTCCCCGGCCAATCCGGACGTGCCGGGCTAACGTCCAGGGATGCGACGGAACTTGAGGGTGGCGGCCTACGCCGTATGCGTCCGGGACGGACAGATCCTGCTCGCTCGTTCACCAGCCCCCGACGGAACCCCCGAATGGGTGCTGCCCGGCGGCGGCATGGAGCACGGCGAGGATCCGTACGACACCGTCCGCCGCGAGGTCACCGAGGAGACCGGCTACCGCATCGAGGTGACCGGTCTCCTCGGCGTGGACTCCCGGCGCCATCTCTTCCCCCGCCGAGGGCTGCGTCGCCCCACCGCCCACCACGCCCTGCGTCTCCTCTACGAAGGAGAGGTCACCGGCGGTGAACTCCGGTACGAGGTCGGCGGATCCACCGATTTCGCCGCGTGGCAGGACCTTTCGGCCGTCCCGGACCTGAACCGGGTGCGTCTGGTGGACATCGCGTTGCGGCTGCGGCGGGAGCGCCCCGCGGACGGCCATCTGGTCGACGGGACCCGTCTCCTACCCCGGGAGATGAACAAGGAGTAACCGCCCCTCGGCCACGCGCAATCCACTCCGTGACCGCGTCCCGTACTCCGTGATCCACGTACGGCGATCGGTGCTGCGTGTTGCCGCCGCGTTCACGCGCAGGTCATCCCGGGTACCAAGCATCCAGAGTGAGCGGGGCGTTCGCGCAGGCGACGTCCCGTGACCACTGCCGACGCGTTCGCACTCGGGGAGATCGCGCCATGTCGCGCTCACGCTCTGTCACCACCTCCGCTTCGGAGGTCAACCGCCGTACCGTCCTCGCCGCCGCCGGAGCGGTCTCGCTCTCCGCGGGCGTCGGCTACGCCGTGCGCCCCGCCGACAGCCGGGCCGCCACCACCGCCACCTCCTCCGCCGAGGCACCCGTCGCCGCCTCCCGGAGGGTCTCCGCCGCTGCCTCGCTCGCCCCGTACACCAAGGGCACCACCCTCGCCTCCGTCGCCACCCCCCGGAACAGCTCCGGCTACCGGCGTCTGGCCGACGGCCCGGGCTGGCAGCGGGTGGTGCGCGGCGAGCTGGCCGCCCCCAGGTCCGGCCGCGCGGGCCGCCGTACGACCCTCGCCGCGTTCGTCCAGTTCACCGACCTGCACCTGATGGACGTTCAGCATCCCCTGCGCTGGGAGTTCCTGCGCGCGGCCGACCAGCACTCCTGGCGCCCGCACGAGGCGCTCACCGTGCCCGGCGCCGTCTCGCTCGTCGAGCGGGTCAACGCGCTGCGGGGCGCCCCGGTCACCGGCGCCCCGCTGCACTTCGTCATGACCACCGGCGACAACACCGACAACAACGCCCACTCCGAGCTGGAGTGGTTCATGAAGGTGATGAGCGGTGGCCGCATCAGCCCCAACTCCGGGGACCCCAGGCACTACGAGGGCGTGCAGAACAGCGGTCTGAAGCTGTACTGGCAGCCCGACTCCACCACCCGGGACGGCGACAAGGCGCTCGGCTTCCCGCACCTCCAGGGCTTCCTGGCCGCCGCGATCCGCGAGGTGCGGAGCCCCGGCCTCAACCTGCCCTGGTACTCCACCGTCGGCAACCACGACGCCCTCCCGCTCGGCGCGTACGGCTCCCACGGCGACCCCTATCTCGCCGAGGCGGCCATCGGGGGGAAGAAGCTGATGGACGTCCCCGCCGCCGACGCGAAGAAGCTCCTGGAGAGCATCAACAACGCCACCGACCCCAAGGGCGTCGGCTACCGCGACTTCCTCAAGGCCCACGCCCGCTCCATGCGCTCGGTCACCCCGGACGAGCGGCGCGCCCCGTACACCCAGGGCGACTACCTCAAGGCCCACCTGGACCCCGCCCACCAGGGCCACGGCCCGGTCGGCCACGGCTACTCCTCGGCGAACCTCGACGCGGGCACCCAGTACTACGCCTTCCGTGTCTCCGAGGACGTCATCGGCATCAGCCTCGACACCACCGACCCCGGCGGCCATTACAACGGCTCGATCGGCACCGCCCAGCTCAGGTGGCTCGACCGGACGCTCAAGGACAACAAGGACTCCTACGCGGTCGTCTTCAGCCACCACACCAGCGATTCCATGAACAACACCCGCCCCGATCCGGCCCGCCCCGGCGAGAAGCGCCACACCGGTGCCGAGGTGCTCTCCGTCCTCTCCGCCCACCCCCGTGTCCTCGCCTGGGTGAACGGCCACGTCCACAGGAACGTCATCACCCCGCACCAGGCCTTTGGCGGCCGGTCCTTCTGGGAGATCTCCACCGCCTCCCACATCGACTACCCCCACCTGGCCCGCATCATCGAGCTGACCGACAACAAGGACGGCACGGTCTCCGTGTTCACCACCCTGATCGAGTCCGCCGCGCCGCACCGCACCGACTACGCCGACCTCTCCCAGACCGGCCTCGCCGCCCTCTACCGCGAGCTGGCCTGCAACGCCCCCGGCGCCAACAAGACCCTCGCGGGCGGCCCGGCCGACCGGAACACGGAACTGGTGCTGAAGAAGGGCTGAAATTCACTCAACTGGGGTACCTGCAAGCAACCTTCGCGCATCCGCCACAGGTTCTCTTCCCCGACCGGACCGAACATTCCAGGTTGGGGGAAGACATGCGCGTACGCACGACCCTGGTGGGCGCCACCGCCCTGCTCGTCTCGGCGGCCCTGGCGGCACCGGCCGTGGCCGCCACCGGCACGCGGGCGCACGGCGGCCACGCCGGCACCCGCAAGGCCATCGAGGCGGCGGTCGCGGCCGGTGTGCCCGGCGCGACCGCCACCGCGAAGGACGCCCACGGCACCTGGTCCGCCACCGCCGGCGTGGGCGACCTGCGCACGGGCGAGCCGCGTTCCACCGCCGACCGCTACCGCGTCGGCAGCATCACCAAGACCTTCGTCGCCACCGTTCTGCTCCAACTGGAGGCGGAGGGCCGGCTGTCCCTGGACGACACGGTGGACAGGTGGCTGCCGGGGGTCGTCCACGGCCACGGTCACGACGGCCGGCACATCACCGTACGGCAGCTGCTGAACCACACCAGCGGCATCGCCAACTACACCGAGGACGCGGACTTCGGCCGTGACTACTTCACCGAGGCGGGCTTCGCCCGGCACCGCTACGAGACCGTCGGCCCGCGCCGACTGGTGGCGGTCGCGATGCGGCACGAGCCGTCCTTCGCGCCGGGCACGTCCTGGCGCTACTCCAACACCAACTTCGTGGTGGCGGGCATGGTGATCGAGAAGGTCACGGGACACTCGTACGCGACCGAGATCGAGCGCCGCATCATCCGCCCCCTGCGTCTGAGGGCCACGTCCCTGCCCGGTACGAAGGTCACCGTGCCGCGGCCGAGCAGCCGCGCCTACTCGAAATTCACCGATCCGAACAGCCCGGCGTACGACGTCACCACCCTCAACCCGTCCTTCGCCTCCGCCGCGGGTGAAATGATCTCGGACTCCGCCGACCTCGACCGCTTCTACAGCGCCCTGCTCCGCGGAAAGCTCCTGCCGCCCGAGCAGCTGAAGGAAATGAAGACCACCGTCGAGGCCAGGGGAATCCCGGACGCCCGCTATGGCCTCGGCCTGATGGACACCCGGCTGACCTGCGGCGTTCATGTCTGGGGGCATGGCGGAGGCATCCACGGCTCCGCCTCTGCGGCGGTGACGACGCCCGACGGCCGGCATTCCCTGGCGCTGAATTTCAACGGTGACTGGTCGGGGGACGCCGATGCCGTGATCGAGAAGGAATTCTGTTAGCCACCGTTTCACGCGCGACATTCCGTGTTAACCCGTACGCAATGTCCGTACCGCCTCATATCGGCTAACCCGCTTTGGACGGGGATGGCTCGATCTTCTCGATCATTTATGCAAGGCGGGTGGTCACGTGCGGCAGCGGCACGGACTGCGGGTGCTGTCGGTCTACGAGGGCTTCTTCTCCGGAGGAGCCCGGATCGTGCACAGCGACGTCATACGGGGACTGGCCGAGGGCGGCCAGTCCCACCAGGTACTCAGCATCCACGGCGAGGTCCGGCGCGAGGCCACCCGGCAGCGCATGGAGGACGACGCCTGCTACCGGGCGCTGACCGCCGACGGCATCGGCGTCACCTCGCTCGGCCGCAGCGCCGGCCTGGTGGACGGGGCGCTCGCGGCGAACGATTTCAGCGGCCCCGAGATGGCCGAAACGGCTCGGGCGATGGCCGGGGCCGATGTGATCCTCTCCCTGAAGGAACAGCCGCTGGCCCTGCTGAACCAGGCCGGCCTGCCCCGCCGTCCGGTCGTGGTCTGCCTGCACCGCTCGGACCCGGAGAACCAGGGCCCGGCCCTGGACGAGCTGAAGGCCGCCATCGCCGACGGCACGGTGGCCGCGTGCGTGTGCTGCGCCGAGTCCACCCGGGCCGCCTATGAGGCCGCCGGCATCCCGGGCCGGCTGCTGCACGTCATCCCCAACGGCGTCGACCTGCTCCGCTTCCGCCCGGACGCGGCGGCCCGGCAGGCGTTCCGCGCGTCGCTGGGCATCCCGGCCGCCGCACCGGTGGTCGTCTTCGCGGCCCGCTACGCCCCGATGAAGAACATCCCGCTCCTGCTGCGCGCCGCCCGCGCCTGGCTCGCCCGCGAGCCCGAGGGCCGGGTCCTGATGTGCGGCGCCGGCATGAACGACACCAACCCGGCCCTGTGGGCCGACATCGAGATCGCGTTCGGCGCGGACCGGCACCTCGCGGAGCGGATCCGCCTGCTCGGCGTACGCCGCGACATGGAGACCGTCTACGCCGGCGCCGACGTCGTCGCGCTGACCTCCGCCTCGGGGGAGGCGGCGCCGCTGTGCCTGATCGAGGGCATGATGTGCGGCGCCGTGCCCGTGACGACGGACGTGGGCGACAGCGCGGAGATCGTCCGGGGCCACGGTTTCGTGACCCCGCAGGACCCGGACGCCATCGCCCTGGCCTGGGCGGCGGCGGTCGCCGATCGCGCCGGCCTCGCCCCGGCCCTGGCGGCGAGCCGCGAGCGCTTCAGCCGTACGCGCATGATCGCGGCGTACGCCGCACTGCTGGACGGCGTCCACACCGGCACCGTGCACCTGCCGACGCTGCCCGGACCGCTCTAGGGACGCCCCGGGCCCGGTCACGACACCCGGGTGAGGGCCGGGAGGTAGCCGAGGGACTGGCCCGGTGCTGTGGGGTGGTACGACTCGGTGATCGCCGGCACGTCGACGCCGTGCAGCCAGGGGCTGGCCGAGCAGATCTCGTGGCCGGCGAAGGCGGCGGTGACGTCGGCGAACGTGAAGCCGTGGGCGGCGGCGCCCCTGGCGATCACCTCGTTGAGGTGGTCCACGGCGTCGTTGACGGCGGCGCGGTCCCTGTCCGCGAGGCCCAGACGGCAGGTGCCCCTCAGGTGGTACAGGTGCGGATAGCCCAGCACCACGACGTGGGCGGCGGGCGCCCGGTTTCCGATCGCGGTGTACAGACGGTCGAGGTCGCGTGCGAGCGTCCGGTCCATCGCGGTACGGGCGCGGGAGACGGCGGCCCGGCACCGGGTGTCGCCGCCCAGCGCGCAGGTCGTCATGACCGCGGCGAAGCCCGAGTCGCTGCCGCCTGCGGTGAGGGTGACCAGGCCGGTGCGCGCGCTGAGGTGGCCGAGCTGGTCGGCGAGGACGTCGGTCGTCCGGGCGCCGTTGCAGGCGGCGAAGGTGAACGACGACGGCGCGTGGGCCTCGGCCCACAGCACCGGGTACGCCCGGGCGCTGCGCTTGCACTCCTTGCCGGAGGACAGGTAGTCGCCGGCTCCGACGCCGGCCGAATAGGAGTCGCCGAGGGCCACGTAGCCGGTGGGCGCGAGTGCCACGTCCGCCGTCGCGGGGTCGGCGAAGGCGCAGGCAGCCGCCAGGAGGAGGGAGCAGGCACCCGCCGCTGTTCGGGACTGTCTCATGAGTCCCCTCCTATCGCGGGCCCGCCCGGGCCCGCCCGCCGTGCTCGTCCGTTCCGGTGACCCCCCACCCGGTCGGCGCAGCAGAAGTCGCGGACGGGGGCACGCACGAGGAGGGGCCGCCGGTTGCGGCCCGGCGGCCCCTCCTCTCCCCTCCTGGTGTCCTCCCCGGCCGTCACTACCGGGGAAGCACCACGACATAGGCGGCCGGGTCGCGGTCGGCCGACGCCATCAGAGCAGTACGGACCACCGCGGCCTGCTGTTCCATCCCGTCCCGCAGCTTCCTCGGGGTGATGTACACGACCGTGATCCCCAGGCGTTCCAGGTGTTCGCGCTTGCGGGCGTACTCCGACCACAGCGCGTCGTCGTCCTGCCGGGGGGCCCGGGTGTCCAGCTCCACCGCCACCGCCTGGTCGGGCCAGTACGCGTCCACGCCGCCGAGGTGCGGGCCGCCGGGCAGGCGCAGGTCGACGTTCCAGACCGGGTCGGGCAGCCCGTACTCGGCGACCATCCGGTACAGCCGGTCCTCGGCGATCGCGCGGCCCTCCGCCACGAGCGCGTCGACCGCGTCCACCACGTGCGGGCGGTTCAGCAGCTTGGCGTGGCTCAACTCCCGTACGACCGCAGCGGGTTCGCAGTGGCCGCCGCGTACCGCCTCGGTCAGCAGCCGCCGTACCGCCTGGGCGTCCGTCAGTTCCGCCACCGCGTCCGCCAGCGCCCGCGGCACCGGCGCCACCGGCAGTCCCGTCACCGACCTGGGCCTGGGCAGCGTGGGGGTGCGCAGGACCCGGACGAAGCCCGTGGAACGCAGCCGGCGCAGCCGCGGGACCAGGACGTCGACGCGGTCCAGGGAGAGCAGCGGCGGGGTGGCCGAGAAGCCGTGGAGGGTGAGGGCGGCCAGGCCCGTGATCATCGCCTCCGCGTAGACCGGGCGGTGCGGTTCCTCCGCCGTCGGCTGGGCCGGGACGCCCGGCGTGGACTCGCGGGCCGCGTACAGCAGCGCCCCGTGCAGACGCTCCTCGCTCGTCGGCGGTCCGGGGTGCAGCAGGACCACGTTCGGCAGCAGCAGCTGCCAGGGGCCGCCGGGGCGGCACTGCTCGGTCAGTTCGGCCGTCGTCACGCCGTGGGCACGGAGCTGAGCCGCCGTCAGGACGCGGCGGTGGACCTCGGAGAGGTGGCGGAGGGGCCGGGGGGAGAGCGGGGTGTTGTGCGTCATGGCGTCGAAGTTCCCGCGCCGGGTGCCCGCTTTAACCGTTGTTACAAGCCCGTCGAGAAATACGGACAAGGTGGGACTAAAGGTCAGGTGTTCGGGTGCCGAGTAGGGAAGCAAAACCCCTGGTCCGATCGGGTGCGGACCAGGGGTTACGGCTATTCTTGCCCGAATTTCGTAACGGTCACCGGCCGGGAAAGCCCAGGCCAATGCTCAACGGCCGGCGGCCGCCGCGTCGCACTCCTGTGCGCGCAGCGCCCGCGCCAGGTCGTCCCGGGCCTCCAGGACCAGCCGGCGCAGCGCCGGCGCCGTGTCCCGGTGCGCGTCCAGCCACGCGTCCGTCGCCCGAAGCGTCTCCGGACGGTCCTGGAGTGCCGGGAACAGACCCTGCACGACGTCCATGCCGATCTGGATCGACCGCTCCCGCCACAGCCGCTCGATCGCCGCGAAGTACTTCTCCGCGTACGGCGCGGTCAGCTCCCGCTGCGAGGGCTGGCCGAAGCCCGCGATCGTCGCCTCCACCAGGGCGTTGGAGAGGGCGTCGGACTCCACCACCTGCGCCCACGCCTGCGCCTTCACCGCGGCCGACGGACGGGCGGCCAGGCAGCGCACCTGGTGCCGCTTGCCGGACGCCGTGTCGTCCCGGGCCAGCTCGGCCGCCAGCACCGACTCGTCCGCCACCCCGTGCGCGGCCAGCGGCTCCAGGAACGCCCAGCGCAGCTCCTGGTCCACCTCCAGGCCCTCCACCGCCGACGTACCGTCCAGCAGCTCCCGCAGCAGCTTCAGGTCCGGCTCCGCGCAGGCCACGGACGCGAAGAACCGGGCCCAGGCCAGCTGGTGCTCGCTGCCCGCCCCGGCCGCCCGCAGCTCACGCAGCGCGCATTCCGCGAGCAGCTCACCGCCGGTCTCCCGCCACTCGGGCGCGGCATAGTGCACCAGCGCCGAGTTCGCCCACGTGTGCAGCATCTGCAGTACCCCGATGACGGACTCGCGGCCCGCGAACCGCAGCACCAGATCCACGAAGTCCCGCGCCGGCAGCAGCGCGTCCCGGGTCAGGTTCCACAGCGCCGACCAGCACAGGGCACGGGCCAGCGGGTCGGTCAGCGCGCCCAGGTGCTCCTTCAGCGTGGCCAGCGAGGTGTCGTCGAAGCGGATCTTGCAGTACGTCAGGTCGTCGTCGTTGACCAGGACCAGCTCCGGGGCCTCGGCACCCGCCAGGTCCGCGACGACCGTGCGCGGGCCCTCCACATCCGCCTCCACGCGGGCGTACCGCTCCAGCGCGCCTTCGGGCGTACGCCGGTACAGGCCCACCGCGACCCGGTGCGGACGCTCCGCGGGGTGCGATTCCGGCGCCTCCTGCAGCACCGCCAGCTCGGCCACCCGGCCCTGCGCGTCCAGCAGCACCTGCGGCGTCAGCGCGTTCACCCCGGCCGTCTGCAGCCAGGAGCCGGCCCACGCGCTCATGTCCCGGCCGCTGGTCTCGCCCAGCACCGCCAGCAGATCGCCCAGGCGCGTGTTGCCGTACGCGTGGCGCTTGAAGTAGCGGCGGGCGCCCTCCAGGAACGCGTCCTGGCCGACGTACGCCACCAGCTGCTTGAGCACCGAGGCGCCCTTGGCGTAGGTGATGCCGTCGAAGTTCAGCTTGGCGTCCTCCAGGTCGCGGATGTCCGCCGTGATCGGATGCGTCGACGGCAGCTGGTCCGCGCGGTACGCCCAGGCCTTGCGGCGGTTGGCGAAGGTGATCCACGCGTCCTTGAAGCGGGTCGCGCCGACGCATCCGAACGCGCCCATGAAGTCCGCGAAGGACTCCTTCAGCCACAGGTCGTCCCACCACTCCATGGTGACCAGGTCGCCGAACCACATGTGCGCCATCTCGTGCAGGATGACGTTGGCCCGGCCCTCGTACGACGCCTGCGTCACCTTCCCGCGGAAGATGAACTCCTCGCGGAAGGTCACCAGACCCGGGTTCTCCATCGCGCCCAGGTTGTACTCGGGCACGAACGCCTGGTCGTACTTCCCGAACGGGTACGGGTAGTCGAAGTGGTCGTGGAAGAAGTCCAGGCCCTGCTTGGTGATCAGGAAGACGTCGTCGGCGTCGAAGTGCGGGGCGAGCCCCTTGCGGCACATCGCGCCGAGCGGGATCTCCAGCTTCGTACCGTCCTCGAAGGTGCGGGTGTAGGAGTCGGTGACGTAGTGGTACGGGCCCGCCACCACACAGGTGATGTACGTCGGGATCGGCTTGGTCTCCTCGAACCGCCAGACTCCGTCGGCCCGTTCACCCGCGCCGTTGCTCCACACCGTCCAGCCCTCCGGCGCCCGCACCTCGAAGCGGTACGGCGCCTTCAGGTCCGGCTGCTCGAAGTTGGCGAAGACCCGGCGGGCGTCGGCCGGCTCGTACTGGGTGTAGAGGTAGACCTCGCCGTCCTCGGGGTCGACGAAGCGGTGCATGCCCTCGCCGGTGCGGGAGTAGGCGCACTGGGCGTCCACCACCAGCTCGTTCTCCGCGGCCAGGTCCTCCAGCGTGATCCGCGAGCCGTCGAAGACCTCGCCCGGGTCCAGGTCACGGCCGTTCAGCGACACGGCGGTCACGCTCGGCGCGATCAGATCGGCGAAGCTCGCCGCGCCCGGCTCGCTGCAGCGGAAGCGGATCGTGGTCACCGAGCGGAACGTGCGCGGCTGCCCGCCCCCGTCGCCGTCGCCGACGGCGGACCTGAGGTCCAGGGACACGTCGTACCCGTCGACGGACAGCAGAGCGGCCCGCTCCCGGGCCTCGTCGCGGGACAGATTCTCACCGGGCACGGGCGGCACTCCCTCGTGATCACGTGACTGACGGCTGAACAGGACCGATCTTCCCATGTGCCCCTGACGAGAGGCAGCAGGGAATGCGGGGCGGGAGGTCGTCGTTGACGGCTGAAAAGAGTCTTTCGCTGAGGAGAACCATGTCCGAGACCGGCAAGACCCCCGTCGACTTCTGGTTCGACCCGCTGTGCCCCTGGGCGTGGATGACGTCCCGCTGGGTGCTGGAGGTGGAGAAGGTCCGCGACATCGAGGTCCGCTGGCACATCATGAGCCTCGCCGTCCTCAACGAGAACAAGCTGGACGAGCTGCCCGAGCAGTACCGGGAGATGCTCGCCACCAAGGCCTGGCAGCCGGTCCGCGTGGTCACCGCCGCCTGGCAGAAGCACGGCGCGGACGTCCTCGGCCCGCTGTACACCGCGCTCGGCACCCGCATCCACAACAACGGCGAGGGCCCGACCCTGGAGGCCGTCGCCGGGGCCCTCGCGGACGTCGGCCTGCCCGCCGACCTCATCGACTACGCCGAGCAGCAGCCCTTCGAGTTCGACGCCCAGCTGCGCGCCTCCCACAAGGAGGGCATCGAGAAGGTCGGCCAGGAGGTCGGCACCCCGGTCATCGCGGTGCCGGGCCCCGGCGGCGAGGAGATCGCCTTCTTCGGCCCGGTCGTCACCCCCGCCCCGAAGGGCGAGGAGGCGGCCCGCCTCTGGGACGGCACGCTCGCGGTCGCCTCGGTGCCGGGCTTCTACGAGCTCAAGCGGACGCGGACCGCAGGCCCGGATTTCAGCAACCTGTAGGCGTACGACGGGCCCGGCGGTCGGCGCCGGGCCCTTTCCCGCGCCCGGGAACCCCTACGGCCTGCCCAGCAGCCCCCGCTCCATCGCGACGACCACCGCCCGCGTCCGGTCGTTGACGTCCAGCTTGGCGAACAGGCGCAGCAGATGCGTTTTGACGGTGGCCTCGGAGATGACGAGGCGGCGGCCGATCTCGGCGTTGGTGAGTCCGTCGGCCACCGCGGTCAGCACATCGGTCTCGCGGGCGGTGAGCGGATCGTGGACCGGGCGCCGCATGCGGGCGACCAGCTTCTCCGCCACCCGGGGCGCGAGCACGGTCTCGCCGCGCGCGGCCGAGCGGATCGCGTCGACCAGCTGCTCGCGGGTGGTGTCCTTGAGCAGGTAGCCGATGGCGCCCGCCTCGACACCCCGCTCGATGTCGGCGTCGGTGTCGTACGTGGTGAGGATCAGCACCCGGGTGCGGGCGTGACGGGCGACGATCCCGGCGGTCGTCGCGACACCGTCCAGCACCGGCATGCGCAGGTCGACCAGGGCCACGTCCGGGTCGAGGCGGGCGACCAGCCCGAGGGCGGCCCGGCCGTCGCCCGCCTCGCCGACGACCTCGATGTCCGCCTCCCCGTCCAGCAGGGCGATCACCCCGGCCCGCATCACGGTGTGATCGTCCACCACGACGATCCGGAGTCTGTCCCCGGTCATGCCGCTCCCTCCACCGGGATCACCGCGAGGATCCTGGTCCCGTCCCCGACCGAGCTGGTCACCGTGAGCCGCCCGCCGAGTTCGGCGAGCCGTTTGCGCATCCCGTCGAGGCCGAAGCCGGTGGACGCCTCGACCGCGAATCCCGTGCCGTCGTCCGTGACCTCCAGCTCCACGCCGTACGGACGCCGGGCCAGCACCACCCCGACCGCCGAGGCGCGGGCGTGCTTGCGCACGTTCGCCAGGGACTCCTGGGCGCAGCGCAGCAGCGCGACCCGGGTCTGCTGGTCGCAGTCCAGATCGGCCAGCTCGGCGGCCACGCTCAGCCCGGTGTCCTCGGCGAACCGGTCCACGATCCGCCGCAGGGTCTGCGCCACCGAGCCGGCGTGCGCTCCGCCCGGCGGCCGGCCCGAGCCGACCAGCTCCCTGGCCTCCGCCAGGTTCTCCCGGGCGGTCGTCTCGATCGACACCAGCTGCCGGGCGGAGCGCCCGGGGTCGGTGGTGAGCCCGGCGCGGGCCGCCTCGGCCAGCACCACGATCGAGGCGAAGCCCTGCGCGAGCGTGTCGTGGATCTCCCGCGCCATCCGCTCCCGTTCCTCCGCCGCGCCCTGCCGCAGATGCGCCTCGGCCAGCTCCGCCTGGGTGCGCTCCAACTCCTCGATCAGCCGCGCGCGTTCGCTGCTCTGCTCGACCACCGCGCGGGCCCACAGCCCGATCAGGACGCCGACCGAGACCACGATCAGCGTGCCCACGACCGACTCGCCGAAGAACTTGCCGGACCAGCCCTGCCGCACCCAGCTGCCCACCAGCGTTCCGGCGGTGGCCAGTCCCAGGAAGGCGAGGGAGATCCTGGGGGTGCGGCCGAACATCCAGTAGTGCGGCAGCGTGACCATGAACAGGGCCGCGTAACTGGTCCCCAGGTAGGCGAGACCGGTGAGGGCGATCACCAGCACCGCGAGGTACCCGTGCGGTCGTACGACGGGACGGCCGGGGCAGCGGACCAGCGCGGCGAAGCCCAGGGCCACGCTGCCCAGCAGGGCGAGGGCCGCGTACCGGTCGGCGCCGTGACCCAGGGCCGTGATCCCCACCGCCATCGCGGCGAACAGGACCCAGCACACCGCGTTCCAGCGGCGCAGCGAGGTCGCCCACAGGGCGTCGGCGGTCGTGGTCATGGCTGTCAACCTACGTCCACCAGGGCGGAGTTCGTGACGGTGGTGGTGGTCCGCGCGGGCCGCACCGGCCACCAGGCGCGCTCGCCGAGCAGCAGCAGGGCCGCCGGCAGGATCAGCACGCGCACCACGAAGGCGTCCAGCAGGACGGCCGCGGCGAGCACGAAACCGATCTGCTTCATCTCGATGAGGTGCAGGAAGACGAAGCTCACGAAGACGGTCGTCATGATCACGGCCGCGCTGGTCACCACGCTCGCCGAACGCCGGACGCCCTCGACGACGGCCTGCCGGGTGGGTGTGCCGGCGAGCACCGCCTCCCGGATCCGGCTCACCACGAAGACCTGGTAGTCCATCGACAGGCCGAAGAGGATCACGAAGAGGAACAGCGGCACCCGGGAACCGATGGACCCCGTGGAGCGGAAGTGCAGCAGCCCCTCCGCCCAGGTGTGCTGGAAGACCAGCACGAGCAGGCCGAGCGAGGCCGCCGCCGACAGCAGGTTCAGTGCGACACCGAGCAGACCGAGCACGACCGAGCGGAACGCGTACAGCGTCATCACGAAGGTCACCAGCAGCAGCGCGCCGATGACCAGGGGCAGTTTGCCCTCCTGGTGGGCCGGATGGTCGGTGTAGCGGGCCACGTCGCCGCTCACGCCGTACCGCGCGCCGGCGACCTTGCCGACGGTGGCGGGCAGGTAGTCGTGCCGCAGGTGCTCCAGCGAGTCGCGCGCCTGCGGGGAGTCGCCCAGGTAGGGCACCCGCAGTTCCAGGGTGCTGGTCCGGTGGTCGGCGGCGGTGCGGACGCGGGCGTAGCCGGTGAACAGCGGGTCGGCGGCGGCCCGGCGGGCCAGGGCGCGCAGTTCCTCGGTGACCTGGGCGGACCGCGCGGCGGGGGCCTGTACGACGACCTGGTGGGTGACCCGGCGCTCCGGGAACTCCGCGTTGAGGCGGTCGTACACCCGCATGGCGGGGATCGCGCGGGAGTGGGTGTCCCGGCTCATCTCGGTGATCTTCAGGCCGGTCAGCGGAAGGACGAGAGCGAGCAGGGCGAGGGACGAGCAGCACAGGGTGGCGAGCGGATGCCGGGCGGCGGGGCGCAGCAGCGCGGACCAGAACCGGCCGTCGCCCCGGCCCCGAAGGCGCCGGGAGGGCCTGCCGTGCCCCGCCTTCCCCCATGCTCGGCTTCGCTCGCGCGGGGGGACCCCCATGCGCGCCCTGCGCTCGGCCCGCCTGCCCAGCACGGTCAGCAGCGCGGGCAGCGCGGTCAGCGAGCTGGCCACCGCGACCAGCACGACCACGACCGTGCCGGTGGCGAGCGAGGAGAAGATCACGTCCGAGGCCAGGTACAGCGTGGCGGTGGAGGCGGCCACCGCCAGCCCGGACACCACCACGGCCCGCCCGGACGTGGCCGCCGCCAGCTCCACCAGCGCCTCGGTGCCCAGCCGGCCACCGGAGCGGGCCCGCTCCTCGCGCTCCCGCTTCAGGTAGAAGAGCGTGTAGTCGACGCCGACCGCGAGGCCGATCATGAGGATGACGTTCTTGCCGACTCCGGCGTCCGGGGTGAGATGCGAGGCGACCATCGCCAGCCCGATGGCCGCCGCGATCGACGACAGCGCGAGCAGCAGCGGTACGGCGGCCATGGTGAGCGAGCCGAACACGATCAGCAGGGTGACGAGGGTGACGGGCAGGCTGATCTTCTCGGAGAGGGCCAGGTCGTCGTCGCGCTGCTGGTCGACCCCCTTGCTGACGGAGGCGGCGCCGGTCTCCTGCACCAGCAGCCCGGGGTGCGCCCGCTGGACCGCCCGGGTCTGCGCGAGCAGCGCGCCGACCTTGGCGTCGGCCTCCAGCTCCTCGCCCCTGAGGGACACCTCGACCATGAGGACGCCCCCGTCGGAGGACCGCACCGGGGCGGCCACCTCCGCGACCTCGGGCAGCTGTCGCATGCGTCCGGTCAGCTCACGCGCGGCGGAGGCGGCGGGTCCCTCGTCCAGGGCGCCGACGCGGGAGGAGATCAGGATCTGTTCGGTGGACAGGCGGTCCAGGTGCCCCTCGGCGGCCATGGCCTCGGCCCGCCCGGCCTCGCCCACCCGGTAGTCGGCGGTCTTCGCGCTGCGGGTGCCCACGGCGCTGCCGACGCCCAGGCACAGCGCCAGGAAGAGCAGCCAGCCGACGAGCGCCCGCCAGGGGTGCCCGGCGCTCCAGCGTGCCATGCGCACGGTCAGTGAGTTCATGCCCGAAAGCCTTGCCGAGCAGGGCGTTCGGCGGACACGGGTGCCCGGTGGAACTTCGGGTCGGCCGTTCGGTGGACCCTTGGGGTGGGGAAGACCCCCGCAACAGGAGTGGGGGCAGCGGAAAGGCCCCCACGTCGCACGTGGGGGCCTCGGCGGAGCCGGCCGGGGTCAGCGCCGGGCGCGCGCCCGCTGCCAGGCGTAGCCGACCGCCGCCAGGAGCAGGGTCATGGCGCCGGTGGAGTACAGCTGGACCCGGGTGTCCTGCTCGCGGGCCATCAGGGCGAAGATCGCGACCATGCCGGCCAGCGCGACCCAGGTCAGCCAGGGGAACGCCCACATGCGCACGACCAGCTTCTCGGGGGCGTCGCGCTCGATGCGGCGGCGCAGCAGCAGCTGGGAGACGGCGATGAACATCCAGACGACCAGGATGACCGCGCCGATCATGTTCAGCAGCCACTTGAACACGTCGTCCGGCCGCCAGTAGCTGAGCAGCACGCAGACGAAGCCCAGCACGCAGGAGGTCAGGACGGCGGTCCTGGGGACCCCGCCGGAGAGCTTCGCCAGCACCTTCGGGCCCTGGCCGCGCTCGACCAGCGAGTAGGCGATGCGCGAGGAGCCGTAGATGTTGGCGTTCATCGCGGAGAGCAGGGCGACCAGGACGACCACGTTCATCAGCTGACCGGCGCCGGGGATGCCGAGGTGGTCCAGCGTGGCGACGTAGGGGCCCTTCGCCACGACCTCCTTGGAGTCCCACGGGACCAGGGTGACCACGACCGCCATGGAGCCGATGTAGAAGAGGGCGATGCGCCACATCGCCGTACGGACGGCGGAGGCCACGCCCTTGACCGGGTTCTCCGACTCGGCCGCCGCGATGGTGACCGTCTCCAGGCCGCCGTAGGCGAAGACGGAGGCGAGCAGGCCGATGATCAGGCCGTTGCCGCCGTGCGGCAGGAAGTGGCTCAGGTGCGCGGTGCCGGGGGCGTCCGTGCCGGGCAGCACGCCCGCGATCGCCAGCACGCCCAGGATCAGGAAGAGGGAGATCGCGCCGACCTTCAGCGCGGCGAACCAGAACTCGAACTCGCCGAAGTTCTTCACGGCGGCCAGGTTCGTGCCGCAGAAGACGACCATGAACAGCGCCACCCAGAGCCACTCGGGGGTGCCGGGCAGCCAGCCGGAGACGATGTGCGCGGCGCCGATGCCCTCCAGGCCGACGGCCGTGCACAGCAGCACCCAGAACGACCAGCCGGCGGCGAAGCCCGCCCAGGGGCCGATCGCCCGCTCGGCGTGCGCCGAGAAGGAGCCGGACGACGGGTAGGCGGCGGACATCTCGCCGAGCATCCGCATCACGAGCATCACGAGGAGGCCGGAGAGCGTGTAGGCGACGACGATCGACGGGCCGGCGGCGGCGATGCCCGCGCCGGAGCCGACGAACAGACCCGCGCCGATCACCCCGCCGAGGGCGATCATCGACAGATGGCGCTGTTTGAGGCCGTGCGAGAGGGAGCCGCCGTCCCGTTGCTCCGGCGGTGTCTCCGTGGTCGTGCTGCTGGTGGGCATGGGTGCGGCTCCCCCGTGCAATGGGCGGGCAAAAACCCCGCCAGTCTGGGCGGCCCGTCCGCTGCCGCGAAGGGGCTGCCCAGTATCCGGACACCTGCCGTGCGCAGGGTGATCGAACGGTTACGCGGCGACCGGTGTGTAGTGCGAGGCGTCGCCCTCGATCGCGTAGCTCTCCTTGCCCTCGATGCCGGCCGGGACGTCACCGGCGACGGTCACCCGGTGCAGGCGGCGCGGCCGGCCGTCGTAGTTGTCGATGGCGTAGTGCTGGGTGATCCGGTTGTCGAAGAGGACGAGCTCCCGCTCCGCCCAGCGGTGGCGCAGGATGTTCTCCGGGCGGGTCACATACGCCTGGAGCAGGTCCAGGATCCTGCGGGACTCGCCGGCGGACAGGCCCACGATCCGCTGCGCGAACCCGCCGATGAACAGCCCGCGCTCGCCGGTCAGCGGATGCACCCGGACCACCGGGTGGGCGGTGCGGTACTTGATGGAGGTGAACTGGGCGCGCTGGGCGGCCTGCTCCTCGTCGATCTCCTCGTCCGGTACGGCGTAGTCGTAGTCGTTGGTGTGCTCGGCCCACAGGGTGTCGGCGAGGCGGCGCAGCGGCTCGGGCAGGTCCCGGTAGGCGGCCGCCGCGTTCGCGATCAGGGTCTCGCCGCCGTACGGCGGGACGGTGATCGAGCGCAGGGTGCTGGC
Source organism: Streptomyces sp. NPDC001851 (assembly GCF_040297165.1). NCBI lineage: Bacteria > Bacillati > Actinomycetota > Actinomycetes > Kitasatosporales > Streptomycetaceae > Streptomyces > Streptomyces sp. NPDC001851. The sequence goes on from NZ_JBEOYR010000013.1 coordinate 178,488, forward strand.
CTGCGGCGGGTTGAGGACGAAGGTGACGTCGGTGTGCCAGTGGTTGGCGCGGCCCCGCTCGCTGTCCACGGGCAGCACGTTCGGGGCGCCGTCCACCGCGCCGACCGTCGGATGGGCGGTGGTCAGGTCGCCGAAGTGGCGGGCGAAGGCCTGCTGGCCGGCGTCGTCCAGGTCGCCGGCGTCGAAGACGAGCGCCTTGTGGACGTTGAGGGCCTCGCGGATCGCGGCGACCTCCTCCGGGGCGAGCGGCCGGGTGATGTCGACGCCACGGACACGGGCGCCGATGCGTGCGGTGACCTTGGTGATCTCGATGGACATGGAGGTTCCTTTCAGGCGAACGCGGGGCTGAGGTACTGGTTGGCGGGGCGGGGGAGGCCGTAGCGCTCCCGGAGGGTCCGGCGCGGGCCGTAGGCGTCGCGGAACAGGCCGCGGGCGCGCAGCAGCGGTACGACGTGCTCGACGAACGCGTCCAGGCCGGAGGGCAGCACGGCCGGCATGACGTTGAAGCCGTCGGCCGCGCCCTGGGTGAACCAGGTCTCGATCTGGTCGGCGACCTGCTCGGGGGTGCCGGTGAAGGTGAGGTGGCCGCGCCCGCCGCCGAGCCGCGTGATCAGCTGCCGGACGGTGAGCCGCTCGCGCCGGGCCAGCTCCACGACGAGCGTGTAGCGGCTCTTGGCGCCCTCGACGGCGGACTCGGGCGGCAGGCCGGCGGGCAGCTGCTCGTCCAGCTCCAGTGTTCCCTCCGGGAGTTGCAGCAGGCTCTCCAGCCGCCCCACTCCGTGCTCGTACACGATGTGGTCCTCCAGCAGCTGTTCGGCCGCCCGCGCCGCCGCCTCCGTCGACCCGAGGACGGGCACGATCCCGGGCAGCACCTTGATGTGCTCGGGGTCGCGCCCGGCCCGCGCGGTGCGGGACTTGAGATCGGCGTAGAAGGCCTGGGCGCCGGCGAGGGTCTGCTGGGCGGTGAAGACCGACTCCGCGTACCGGGCGGCGAAGGCCCTGCCGTCCTCGCTCGACCCCGCCTGCACCAGGAGCGGGTAGCCCTGGGGTGTGCGGGGGACGTTGAGGGCGCCGGCGACGGCGAAGTACGTGCCCCGGTGCCGGGCCGGGTGGATCTTGCCGTCGTCGCCCCAGACACCGGCCGCCTTGTCGGCGACGACCGTGTCGTCCTCCCAGCTGTCCCACAGCTTGCGCACCACGTCGAGGAACTCGGCGGCACGGGCGTACCGCTCGGCGTGCGCGGGCTCCGCGTCGATCCCGAAGTTCCGGGCGGCCTCCGTGCCCGCCGTGGTGACGATGTTCCACCCGGCCCGGCCGCCGCTGATGATGTCCAGCGAGGCGAGCGTGCGGGCCAGGTTGTAGGGGGAGTTGTAGGACGTGGAGGCGGTGGCGATCAGGCCGATGTGCTCGGTGGCCGTCGCCAGCGCGGTCAGCAGGGTGAGCGGTTCCAGGGCGCCGGCCGGGCGCTGGGCGAGGTTGCTCCACAGCTGGGGGCCGTCGGCGAGGAAGAGCGAGTCGAAGGTGCCGCGCTCGGCGATCCGCGCGAGCCGCACGTAGTGCTGGAGATCGACGTGCGCGTACGGGTCGCTCTCCGGCAGCCGCCACGAGGCCTCGTGGTGTCCGGTGTTCATCAGGAACGCGTTGAGGTGCAGCTTTCTCTGTGTCACTGGTGGTCCTCCGTGACGCCCAGTGCGGCCAGCAGCCGCTCGCGGTACTCGCCCAGCACCGGCTCGCGGTAGGAGCGCGGGTGGGGACGGTCGATGGTCAGGTCGAGGCCGATGCGGCCCTGCTGCAGGACGAGGACGCGGTCGGCGAGCACGATCGCCTCGTCGACGTCGTGGGTGACCAGGAGCACGGACGGGCGGTGGCGCTGCCACAGGTCGCGCAGCAGGTGGTGCATCTTGATCCGGGTCAGCGCGTCCAGCGCGCCGAACGGCTCGTCCGCCAGCAGGAGTTCCGGTTCGCGGACCAGGGAGCGGGCGAGCGCGGCCCGCTGGGCCTCGCCGCCGGAGAGCTCGCCGGGCCAGGCCCGCTCGCGGCCCCCGAGGCCGACCTCCGTGAGGGCGGCACGGCCGCGTTCCTCGGCGTCCCTGCCGTCCAGGCCGAGGAGGACGTTGTCCAGGACCCGGCGCCACGGCAGCAGCCGGGAGTCCTGGAAGACCACCGAGACCCGCTCCGGCGCGGTGAGCCGCCCGCTGCCCGGCACTCCGTGGTCCAGGCCCGCGACCGCCCGCAGCAGGGTGGACTTGCCCGAGCCGCTGTGCCCGAGCAGGGCCGTGAACTGGCCGGCGGGCAGGTCGAGGTCGATGCCGTCGAGGACCGTACGGCCGGCGAAGGACCGGGTCAGGCCGCGCAGCCGGACGGCCGGCCGGGTCAGCTGCTGAGTGTGCGGCGCCACGACAGCACCCTCCGTTCGATCAGACGGACCACGCTGTCGGAGACCAGGCCGAAGACGCCGTAGACCAGCAGACCCACCAGGATGACGTCGGACTGGCCGTAGTTCTGCGCCTGGAACATCAGGTAGCCGAGCCCGCTGGTGGCGTTGATCTGCTCCAGCACCACCAGGCCGAGCCAGGAGCCGGTGACGCCGAGCCGGAGTCCCACGAAGAATCCGGGCAGCGCGCCGGGGATCACCACCTGGCGGACGAAGGCGAGCCGGGACAGGCCCTGCACCTCGGCGAGCTCGACATAGCGGCCGTCGATGCCGGACAGCGCGGCGTGCGTGTTCAGATAGACGGGGATGTAGACGACGATCGCGATGATGGCGATCTTGAAGGCTTCCCCGATGCCCAGCCACAGGATGAACAGCGGGATCAGGCCGAGGGTCGGGATCGCCCGGTTGAGCTGCACGGTCCCGTCGATCAGCGCCTCCCCGGTCCGGCTGAGCCCGGAGAGGAGCGCGAGCAGCACACCCGCGGCCAGGCCGATCGCGAAGCCGTACCCGGCCCGGGTCAGCGAGGTCAGGATGTCGCCGGCCAGCGTGCCGTCGGCCCACAGGTGACCGGCGGTCCTCAGCACCGTCCAGGGCGCCGGTACCGCACCGGTGTCGAGCGCTCCGGCGGCGGAGGCGGCGGCCCACAGGGCGAGGACGACGAGGGGGCCGGCCAGCCGGGCGGCGGGCAGCCGGCGGCCGGGGGACAGCCGGCGGCGCCGGCGGACCTGGGGCAGCTCCCGGGCCTGCGCCGCCGCGACGGCGGTCGTGGTGGTGGTCACGGCGCTCATTTGCGGTACTCCTCGGGTACGGCCTTGGCGGCGATCGACTCGAAGCGGCGGTCGAAGAGCGAGGAGACGTCGAACTTCTTCACGAATCCGCCGTCGGCGAGCAGATCGGCCGTCTCCTGCTCCCACGTGACCGCCTCGTCCCAACGGGGCGGGAACAGCGGCTTGTTGGCGAGCCGGGTGATGCCCTGTGCCTGCTGGAGGGTCAGGTTCTGCGTCTTGACGTAGAACTCCTCGTCCCACACGTCGGGGTGCTCGTACTGCCACACCTGGCCCTTGGCCCACTGCGGGATGTACGCGGCGATCGCGGCGGCCTTCGCGGGGTCGTTCAGCACGGACTGCGGGGCCCACAGCAGGTTGAGCAGGTCGACGACGTCGGTGTCGATGGCGCGGGCGCCGGCGGCCGCGTACTTCTGCAGATAGGCGGGGGCCTGGTTGATGGCGAGCGGGGCCACGTCGACCTGCCCGGACTGCAGGGCGGTGAAGAACTGGTTGCTGGTCAGCGGGACCAGCTTCACCTCGTCGTACGCCAGTCCCGCCTGCTTCAGCGCCCGCAGCAGGACGACCCCCTGCGCCTGCCCCTGGGAGAAGGCGAGCCGCTTGCCCTTGAAGTCACCGACCGCGCGGATGTCGCTGCCGGGTTTGGTGGCGAAGAGGTAGGTGGGCTTGCGGGTGAGGTCGATCGCCACGATCTTGGCGTCGAAGCCCTGGTAGTGCGCCTGGATCGGCGGGATGCCCGCGTTGTTGGAGAGGTCCAGGGACCCGGCGCGGAAGGCGTTGATGACATCCGGACCGGCACCGATGTTCAGCCAGTCCGACACCGTGAACGGCAGCGCGGGCAGCTTCGCCAGCTTGAACTGCAGCTGCTGCACGCCCTGGTAGGAGGCGATCTTCAGGCTGGTGCCGGCCGGGACCTTGCCGGCGAGCGGCTTGGTCGCGGCGCCGCCGGCGTCGGCGGAGGCGTCGCCCTTGGCGCAGCCGCTGAGGCCCACGGCGGCGGACGCGCCCAGCAGGGAGGCGAGAAAGACACGACGGTGCATGGGAGGACTCCCCGGAGGAAAGGAGGGGAAAGGCAGGCAGAATTCCGGAGCAGAAAACCGGAGGAAAGACAGAGCACGGAGCCGGAAACACGCGCTTCACGCGCGGCAATATGTCAGCAACAAAGGGTGCGACAGCTCGTAAGAAGGCTCATGACCAGCATGTTCCCGGCCCTGAGCGACCCCTGTCAATATTCCGAGTTTCTGAATTAAATAGCCTCAGGTGAGGCGGTCAACGGGTCCCGGAACAACGCGTCCAGCGCCACCGATCCACCCGCCACCGCCAGCACGGAATCCGGGAAGCTCGACGGGAGGAGGTCCGCCGAACGTGCCGTACCGACCGCCTCCCGCAGTGCGGCGAGGCACTCCTCGAAACGCATCACGCCCACCTCGGTCACCACGACCGTCTCCGGATTGAGCACGTCCAGCAGCAGCCCGGCCGCCCGCCCGGTGGCCCGGGCCCGCTCCACCAGCAGCCGCCGGGCCACCGCGTCCCCGGCCGCCGCCGCGGCCACCACATGCATCGGGTTGGCCGAGCCGATCACCCCGGCCGCCCGGGCCCGCTGGCACAACGTCCGCTCACTCAGCTCCACTTGGAGGCAGCCGGTACGGCCGCACGGGCACGGCTCGGTGCCGCCCGGCACCGGCAGATGCGCGATCGCCCCGGCCGCCGAACGCGGCCCGTGGTGCACCTCGTCATGGGTGGCGAAGGCCGCGTCGACCACATTGCCCACGAACAGGTGCAGCACGCTCCGGCTGCCCCGGGCCCGCCCGAACAGCCGCTCCCCGTTCACCAGGGCCCGCGCGTGCCCGTCCACCCGGACCGGCAGGCCGGTGCGGGCACCGAGCAGCTCCCGTACCGGCACCTCCCGCCAGCCCAGCAGCTCGTGCTCGACCACGCTGCCCGTCTCCCGGTCCACCCAGCCGCCGACCGCCACCCCGACTCCCAGCGGCCGGCGGCCCGGCACCCCGGCGAGCAGGGCCCTCAGCCCCTCGGCGGCCCGCCCCAGCACCCAGCCGGGATCGGTCCGCTCGTGCTTCAGCTCGCACCGGGCCACCACCCGGCCGCGCAGGTCCAGCAGCGCGACCGTCGTATAGGGCACCGCCACGTGCACCCCGCCGACGAGATGCCCCACGTCGTCCAGGTCGACCGGGACATGCGGCCGGCCGACCCCGTTCGAGCGGCGGGGCGCGGCGGACTCCCGGATGAGGCCCAGGCCGGCGAGCCGGGCACAGTGCTCGGTCACCGACGCGGGCGACAGCCCGGTCAGCCGGGCGATGGTGCTGCGCGCCACCGGTCCGTGCTCCAGCACGGACCGCAGCACGACACTGGCGCTGGTGCGCCGCCGGTCGCTGTCGGCGGCACGCGGAACGGGCGAGACAGGAAGGGATGCCGCGGTACGGGGCATGGAGGACCGTCCTCGGGAACGGGGCCGACACGTCTCTGGGACTCGGGAGAGCCGGAAGGGCGAGGCGCGCCGCGCAGCCCGCCCCTAGGGGCGGCGACAGGTGGCCGTGCCCTGGCGTCGCAGGTCGACATAGCGACGCGACGTGAAGTTCCGGGCCTGGGCGACCATGGCTGGAAGGGTAGGACAGGAAGGCGGATCCGGCCAGACGGCCAGGAATCACTGCCGGTCAGTGACCAGTGTCACGCCCTGATCGGTGTAGCCCGCACTCTTTGTCCGGAGCCCACCAAGCTCTCGTTCCGCCCTTTGTCGAGCGCTGACGGTGATCGGCCCGAGGCGGCTGGGATAGCGTCACCGTGTCCCAGCATGTTCCCGTCACCCGCGGAGTCCCCATGAGCACCGCCACCGCCACCGCTCGCCCCGGCGCAGTCCTCGCCGATCTGCTCCCCGCGTCCCGCGTCCGCGACGCGGCCCTGGTCATCGGCGGCGCCGTGCTCACCGGCCTCGCGGCCCAGGTGGCCGTTCCCGTGCCCCACTCCCCGGTGCCGGTGACCGGCCAGACCTTCGCCGCGCTGCTCGTCGGCACCGCGCTCGGCGCCCGCCGCGGCTTCCTCTCCCTCGCCGTGTACGCGCTCGCCGGTGTCGCGGGCGTGCCGTGGTTCGCGGGCGGCACCTCCGGCGCGGCCTCGCTCTCCTTCGGCTACATCCTCGGCATGCTGCTCGCCTCGGCGGCCGTCGGCGCCCTGGCCCGGCGCGGCGCCGACCGCTCGCCGCTGCGCATGGCGGGCACCATGATCCTCGGCGAGGCGGTCATCTACGCCGTCGGCGTGCCCTACCTGGCCCTCGCCGGCCACATGCCCCTCTCCCAGGCCGTCGCGCTCGGCCTCACCCCCTTCCTGATCGGCGACGCCCTCAAGGCCGCCCTGGCGATGGGCGCGCTGCCCACCGCCTGGAAGTTCGCGAACAAGCGCTAGACGCCGTAGTTCCTGCGGAAGAGGTTCGCCGGGTCATAGGTCTCCTTGACCCGGGCGAGCCTCTTGCGCGTTTCGGGGTCGTACAGCCCGCTGTTCCTGTCCCCGGCCCCGAAGGCGAAGTTCAGGGACCGGCCGAGGGTGTCGTCGGCCAGCAGCGCGAACGCCGGGTCCAGCACGGCCCGCGCCTGCTCCCGCTCGCCGACCGTCAGCAGCCGCACCAGGAACCGCCCCTCGCGGTACGGCACCGCGTTCGGCGCCGGCCGGGCGAGCGCCCCGCCCAGGTGGTTGACCTGGACGACACACATCCCCGGGGCGTCCGGCCCGGTCGCCTTGAGCACGTCACCGGCCCGCTCGACGTCCAGGTCCCGCAGGACCGCGCTGTCCCCGTGGTAGGCGTGCGGGAAGTCCGGGTCGCCGTGGATGGTGTGGCTCTCGGCGTACGGCATCACGCGCAGCGAGTCCGACAGCAGCGGGCCGGCCTCCCGCAGCGGGGCGACGATCCGCTCCCCGCCGGCGCCGGTGTGGGCGACCCGGATCGAGACGACGTACCTGCCCCGCAGGTGCGGGGGCAGCGTGGGCAGGTCCGGGTACGGTACGGCCGCGAAGGACGAGGTCAGCCCGTCCGGCACGGTCCGCGTCCAGTCCGCGTACACCCGTAGCACGGACGCCGGGTCCACCACGCGCCCGTCGAAGGCGAGCGAGCCGCCGTACAGCGTCCGTACCGGTACGAGCCCGATCTCCAGCTCGGTGACGAGTGCGATGCTCTGCCCGGCACCGAGCAGCGCCCAGTACAGCTCGGGGTCGGACTCCGGGGTGACGTGCCGCAGCTCTCCGTCGGCGGTGACGGCCTCCAGCCACCGCACATGGTCGGCCGCGTACCCGAACTCCCGGGCGAGGATGCCGAGACCGCCGCCCAGGGTGTACGACACCGCGCCCACGCTCGGCGCGGACCCGTTCAGCGGCGCCAGCCCGTACGGCTCGGCCGCCGCGGCCACCCGGCCCCAGCGCACCCCGGCCTGGACCCGGACGGTACCGGCCCCGGGATCGACGCAGATCCCGTCCATCCGCCGCGTGCTGACGAGCATCCCGCCGTCGTAACCGCCGGGCAGCCCGTGCCCGGTCGCCTGCACCCCGACGGGCAGACCGCGGGCCGCCGCGTACCGCACGGCGGCCACCACGTCGGCCGCCGAGCGGGCGGGCACGACCACGGCGGGCCGCTGGGCGAAACCGAGCTGGAAGCCGGCGACTTCGTCGTCGTAACCGGCGTCGCCGGGGCGGAGGAGAGGAAGGTCCAGGTGCGCGTCCACGTAGGTCATGGCATGCAGCATGGCCGCACAGCCTGACGCGTGCCGTCAAGCTGTGCGGCCATGTTCAGCCGGGAGGGTGGATCAGCCGACGGACACCTTGTCGGCCGGGGCGTCCACGGCGGGCGCCGGGCGGTTCGCCGCGAGCCTCTCCTTCACCACGGCGACCAGCACCACGATCGCCGCCACGCCCACCGACAGCAGCACGGTCGTGCGGCCGCTGCTCTCACCCTTGGTGTCGGTCAGCATGTAGCCGAGGACGAAGACGATGAAGGCGGCCGTCACCCAGGTCAGGTACGGGTAGAGCCACATCTTGACGATGAGCTTCTCCGGCGCCTCCCGCTGGATGATCTTCCGCATCCGCAGCTGCGAGAAGCAGATGACCAGCCACACGAACAGGGCAACCGCGCCACTGGAGTTGACCAGGAAGAGGAAGACGGTCTTCGGGTAGGCGTAGTTGAAGAACACCGCCACGAAACCGAAGACGACCGAGGCGAGGATCGCGGTCAGCGGCACACCGCGGGAGGTGGTGCGGGCGAACGCCTTCGGGGCGTCACCGCGCTGGCCGAGCGAGAAGGCCATCCGGGAGGCCGTGTACAGGCCGGAGTTGAGACACGACAGCACCGAGGTCAGCACGATGACGTTCATGATCTCGCCGGCGTGCGCGATGCCGAGCGAGTTCAGCGCGGCCACGTAGGAGCCGTCCTTCTTGATGGACGGGTCGTTCCACGGCAGCAGCGCGACGACGACCAGGATCGAGCCCAGGTAGAAGACGCCGATACGCCAGATGATGCTGTTGGTGGACTTGGTGACCGCGCGCTGCGGGTCCTCCGACTCGCCGGCCGCCAGCGTGGCGATCTCGCTGCCCATGAAGGAGAAGACGACCAGCAGCACACCGGTGAGGATGGCGCCGGGACCGTGCGGCAGGAACCCGCCGTGGTTGGTCAGGTTGCCGAAGGAGGCCTTGTCGGCGTGCGCGCCGGGCAGGACGCCGAAGATGGCCAGCAGGCCGATGACGATGAACGCGCCGATCGCCACGACCTTGATGCCGGCGAACCAGAACTCGAACTCGCCGTAGGAGCCGACGGAGACCAGGTTGGTCGCGGTCAGCACGGTCATCACGATGAGCGCCCAGGCCCACTGCGGCACGCCCGGGACCCAGCCGTGCAGGATCCCGGCGCCGGCGGTGGCCTCGACGGCCAGCACGACGACCCAGAAGAACCAGTACAGCCAGCCGATGGAGAACCCGGCCCACCGGCCGAGGGCACGGTCGGCGTGCGCGGAGAAGGAGCCGGAGGCGGGGTTGGCGGCGGACATCTCGCCGAGCATCCGCATCACGAGGACGACGAGGGTGCCGACGACGGCGTACGACAGGAGGATGCCGGGGCCCGCGGTTGCGATGCCGGAACTGGAACCGACGAAGAGGCCGGCCCCGATCACACCACCGATCGCGATCATCGACAGATGGCGGTTCTTCAGTCCTGCTTGAAGGCCCGAACCAGGGGTCATGGACGGAATTTCCTTTGCACCAGGAGGAGCAGCTCGTATGAGCGGTGTACGAGTCGGTCCAGTGAATCCGAGGCGAACGAATTCGGGAACCTCTGAATCCGTATCGTTACTTGAGGTTCCCTTGAGGTTCTATGGCCCCGCTCACATTTCTGGCACAAATGAGGGCGTCGCCACCCGACGCTGCTGCCCCCTGACAGCCATGTCACACTCATTGCATGCGCGTGTATCTCGGCTCCGACCATGCGGGCTACGAACTCAAGAACCACCTCGTCGACTGGCTCAAGGCGGCGGGTCATGAGCCCGTCGACTGCGGGCCGCACATCTACGACGCCCAGGACGACTACCCGCCGTTCTGCCTGCGCGCCGCGGAGAAGGCGGCCGCGGACCCCGACGCCCTCGGCATCGTGATCGGCGGCTCCGGCAACGGTGAGCAGATCGCGGCGAACAAGGTGAAGGGCGTGCGTGCGGCGCTGGCCTGGAGCGAGGAGACGGCGGCGCTGGGGCGGCAGCACAACAACGCCAACGTGGTGGCCGTGGGCGCGCGGATGCACAGCACCGAGGAGGCGACGAAGTTCGTCGAGGTGTTCCTGAACACCCCCTTCTCCGGTGACGAGCGGCACATCCGCCGGATCGACATGCTGTCGGCGTACGAGACGACGGGCGACCTCCCGCCGATCCCCGCGCACCACCCCCAGCAGTAGCCTCCGCCGACTGGACCGTTCCGGCGTCGACCGCCCCATGGAGCCCAGCCCCCTGACTCCACCACTCCGCCGACCTGCCCACCCGCCCCCCGACGCAGCCGACTGAAGAGCCGACCGCTCGGCCCGGGCGGCTGGGAGGGGGCGGTGGTCTTGCTCGGGCGGCTGGGAGGGTCGGTGGTCCGGCTCAGCTGGGAGGGGGCAGTGGTCCGGCTCGGCTGCGAGAGGGCGGTCGGCTTCGAGGTGGCATCCTGCTCTGAGGAGACAGCCCGCCCCGAGAGGTCGCCCGCGCCCCCGAACGCTCACCGCTCAGCGGACCGAGCCGGGTGGGCGGGCGGACAGGACACGAAAGGACACCCCCGCCTTGCCGGAAGGGCACACCATCCATCGGCTGGCCCAGGACTACGCCGCCCGCTTCCGCGGCACGGCCCCCCGCGTCACCAGCCCCCAGGGCAAGTTCTCCGACGCCGCCGCCCTCCTGGACCGCGCCGAACTGACGGCCACCGAAGCCCACGGCAAGCACCTCTTCCTCCGCTTCCGGGACACCGACTGGGTCCACATCCACCTCGGCCTGTTCGGCAAGGTCGGCTTCGGTGACGCCCCCGCGCCCCCGCCGACCGACACCGTCCGGCTCCGGCTCGCGAACGACACGTCGTACGTCGACCTCCGCGGCCCCACCACCTGCGCACTGATCACGGACGAGGAGAAGCGCGCGATACACGCCCGCCTCGGCCCCGATCCGCTCCGCGAGGACGCCGACCCCACCGCGGCGTACCGCAGGATCTCCCGCAGCCGTACGACGATCGCCGCGCTGCTCATGGACCAGAAGATTGTCGCCGGCGTCGGCAACGTCTACCGCGCCGAGGTCCTCTTCCGGCACGGCATCGACCCCTACCGGACGGGCAGGGACCTCACACCGGCCGAGTGGGACACCCTGTGGGCCGACCTCGTCGCGCTGATGCGCGAGGGCGTGCGGAACAACCGGATCGACACCGTGCGGCCCGAGCACACCCCGGAGGCCATGGGCCGGCCGCCGCGCGTGGACGATCACGGCGGCGAGGTGTACGTCTACCGCCGCGCCACCCTGCCCTGCCACATCTGCGGCACCGGGATCCGCACCGCCGACCTCGCCGCCCGCAACCTCTTCTGGTGCCCCACCTGCCAGAAACGCTGACCGCGACGACCCGCGAGGCGATCTAGAAGCCGTGCGGCAGCCACGGGGCCACCGCTGAGCCGAACGCCACCGACGCCTCCGTCAGCGCCCCCGGCCGCAGCTCCCGTACCCGCCCGGCCGCCGCCAGCGACAGCAGCGAGACCCCGCCGAGACAGGCCGCGCCCAACTCCCGTACCGACAGCGCCAGCTCGGCCGTACCGGAGGTGCGCTCGCAGGACGCCCCCTCGGCGTCCCCCGTGAGCCGCCAACGCCCCGCGTTCCAGGGGCAGAAGGTGTCCTCGACGTCCAGTACGACGTCCACCGGCGTCAGATACGTACGCGCCGACAGGGCCGTCCCCACGTCCACGAGACGGAGGTGTCCGGCGTCCCGCAGCCGTGGCCGGCAGCGGCGGATGTCGGAGACCAGGTGCTGCCAGGCCTCGTCGACCGGTCGTCGCCGCACCGTCAGTGTCGTCATCAGGTCGATGCCGAACAGGAAACGCCACAGCGCGGCCTCGGTCACCGGGTCGAGGGCGGCCAGGTCCTCCAGGGTCACCGTGCCGTCGTGCCCGCTCGGCCCCCAGCCCTCCTTGGTGCGGAACCGGGCGTACCCGGTGACCTCCCCGTCCCGTTCGGCGACCACGCACTGCAGGGCCGACGCCCCGTTCCGTCCGCTCTCCGGGTCGAGCAGGGCGGCCTGCTCCCAGCCGGGCTGCCGGACCAGCATGCCGGGGCGGCGGGGCACCAGCGCCGCGTACACCGTCTCGCACTCCTTGAGGACGTCGGCGGGCGGCGCGTAGCGCAACCGGACCTCGTCGGTGCCCGCGGGCACTGCCAGGGTGACCCGGCCGGTGTCGATCTCGGCGATGAGCTGGAAGGTCGCCGTGCCGTACCCGAAGCGGCCGTAGATCGCGGGCTCGGAGGCGAACAGGGCCGCCAGCGGCTCGCCCCTGGCGTGCGCGTCGTCCAGCAGCCGCCGCATCATCGACGTCAGGATCCCGCGCCGCCGGTGCGTCGCGGCCACGCTGACCATGGTCACACCGGCCGTGGGCACCACCGCTCCGCCCGGCACGGTCATCCGGAAGCTGAAGGCCCCGGACGTACCGACGATCTCGTCCGCGTCCCAGACGGCCAGGGAACGGTCGAACTCGGTGACGGATCGGTCCAGTTCGCGCTCTTCGGGCGAGGCCGGCCCGCCCCCGAACGCACGGACCAGGTGATCCCACCACCGGTCGAACTCCTCAGGGCGCAGCGTCCTCAGCTCGGTCCCGCGGTCAGTCCCCATGAGCCATGCCTATCAGGGCAATGCGGGGCGAGCCAGTGAATTTCTCCCGGTCGGCGGCGCGATGGCCCCGCGTGCCGCTCACCGCGGGCACGCACCACGGGACGAAGGACGGACAAACCACGGACAAACATCGGACGCACCACGAAGTTGGGCCTCGCACGGGGGACAAGTGGGACCTCCCGTGCCAAGCAGCCGGTCCGCTGGATAGGGTCCGAACTAATGGCAGCAGGACGAGGGCGGCGCGCGAAGGCCGAGACGTTCACGGCCCGGTGGAAGATGCAGTGGCACCGGGCCCGCGTCGGCCTGCGCAGAAGCGCCGTGGACTACTTCCGCGGCGACGGCTCCGACTGGATCGCGTTCGCCGGACTGCTGCTCACCATCCCGGTCCTCATGGCCATGACGCTCGTCGACTCGGTGTGGTGCTCCCCGGCCACGCTGGTGCTGCCGATCGTCGCGGGCGGCCTGCTGCTGCGTCCGGCGAGCCTGCTCGGCCTGTACGCGGCGGGAGCCACCGCACTGATCGTGGAGTCGGTACGGCTCGGCCCCTACACCGAGGGCCCCTCCCGGGTCACCCCGGGCATCGTCCTCGTCGTGGCGGCCTGCGGTTTCTTCGGCCTGCTCACGGCCCAGTTCCGCAGCCGGGTCGGCGTGCCCTGGCGGCGCGGCGGCACCATGCTGTTCGACCTGCGCGAGCGGATCCGGGTGCAGAGCAAGCTGCCGAAGCTGCCGCAGGGCTGGCACCACGAGATGGCGCTGCGCCCGGCCGGCGGCCAGTCCTTCTCCGGCGACTTCGTCGTCGCGGCCCGTACGAACGGCGGCCGGACCCTGGAGGTCGTCCTCACCGACGTGTCCGGCAAGGGCATGGACGCGGGATCGCGCGCCCTGCTGCTCTCCGGCGCCTTCGGCGGCCTCCTCGGCTCGCTGCCCCCGCACGCCTTCCTCCCCGCCGCCAACGGCTACCTCCTCCGCCAGGACTGGGACGAGGGCTTCGCCACCTCCATCCACCTGGTCCTGGACCTGGACTCCGGCGACTACGAGCTGTACTCCGCCGGCCATCCCCCGGGCCTGCAGCTGAGCGCGGGCAGCGGACGCTGGGAGGAGAAGGCCGCCGAGGGCCCGCTGCTCGGCGTGTACGACGGCGCCCAGTTCGACCCCGTGAAGGGCTCCCTGCGCCCCGGCGACGTCCTGATGCTCTTCACGGACGGCCTGGTGGAGACCTCCGACCGCGACATCGTCGAGGGCATCGACCGCCTCACCGGCGAGGCCGACCGCTATGTCGCCGGCGGCTTCCACGGCGCCGCCTGGCACCTCATCGAGGCGGTCGCGAAGGACGTCAACGACGACCGGGCCCTCCTCCTGATCTGCCGCCAGGCGTCGGGTCCCACCCGCTGAGGCCTGCCCGGGCGCCGGACACCACCACCGCGGCCGAACTCCTCGCCCCGGCCGAGGCCACCCTCCCGGACCGCGCCGCCCCGCGGACGGAGAGATCGCGCGGACGGAGACATCGCGCGGCGGGCTTCGCGAGACACTGGGCCGATGACACAGCTCACGCTCGCCGAGGTCGAGGCTCTCGCCCGTGCCGCCCATGCAGGCCAGACCGACAAGGCGGGGCGGCCGTACGCCGAGCATCTCGCCGCCGTAGCCGCCGGGGTACGTGCGCGGGGCGGGGACCTGGAGCAGATCGCGGCGGCCTGGCTGCACGATTCCGTCGAGGACGACGCGCTGTCCCGGGAGTGGCTGGCACGGGCGGCGCTGACCGCGCGGACCAAGGCCATCGTGGACGCCCTCACCAAGCGGCCTGGGGAGGAGCCGGAGGCGTACGCGCGGCGGATCCTCGCCACGGAGGGCGCCCGGCTGGTGAAGGAGGCCGACCTGGCGCACAACGCCGACCCGGACCGGCTCGCGATCCTGGACGGACCGACCCGGGAACGGCTGACCGAGAAGTACGCCCGGATGCGCGCACTGCTCGGTCTGGGCCGGGGCGGAGCGGGAGCGGGCTAGCCGTGCTGTCCCGGGACGCCGGTGACACGCGTGCCGGGTGCTGTGACGCGCATGGCCGCGCTCAGTGGGGCCACTACGCGCCAGCCCAAGGCCTCGTACAGCGCCCGGCCCTCCTCGGTCGCGCCCAGCACGGCCGCCCTCGCGCCCTGGCCCGCGCCAGCCGCGGCGAGCGTGTCCAGCACCGCGCGCCCGAGGCCCCGCCGCTGATGGGCGGGGTCGGTCTCCACCTGGTCGACGACGGCGGTCGCACCGGTGACGGCTATCTGGCCGCGCGCCGCGAAGGCCCCGTCGGCGGCTCGCACCACGACCCGGGTGACGCCGCCCCGGCGCCAGCTGCTCAGCCGGTAGCCGTCGGGGACGCCGGGCGGGGCCCCGGCCCCGGTCAGGGAGACGGCCATGAAGGCGGCGTGACCGTCGAGCAGCCCCCATCCCGGCGGCAGCCACGCCTGAAGGGTCGGCGCCGGCACGAACGCCTTGAGTGCGACACCGGCGGTGCTGTTCTCGGCCAGCTTCCGGACGGTCGCCTCGTCGGCGGCGGTCAGTACATGCCGGGCCACCTCCTTGGGCAGGCCGACCTGGACCGTGAAACCCCAGGGTTCGCGCGTCGGCTCGGCCGCCCCGCGCGACACGACCCAGCCCTCGACCCATGCGCGTACAGCTTCGGCAGTACTCCCGAAAGACACGGCCCCTCCATGAGCAGGTAATAGCTGCTGGCGATTAGCGTCTATTACATGATGGCATCGCGCGTCCGTTTCCGCGAGGTCCCGGCACGTCGGACACCGGGGGAGGAGGAGTCGGGTACCAAGGTCGGCGGAGTCGGGTACCAGGGGTTGTCGGGTACCAGGGGGCTTCGGAACCCGCCTAGGCGCTGACCTTCTCGCGCTCCTTCGTCTGGCGCTCGCGGGCCAGTTCGGCCGCGTCCTGCCGGAACGCCCACCCCAGCTTCGGCTCCATGGCGAAGCGGAACACCCGCTGCACCGGCGGCGTGCACAGCAGCGTGACGACGGCGGCCGCGAGCACCGTGACGGCGAGCGAACCGAGCATGCCGTACCGCTGGGCGACGTCGAAAACGCCCGCGTAGAGACAGCCCTTCACCACGAAGCCGTGGAGCAGGTAGCCGTACAGCGTGCCCGCTCCGAGTGCGGTGAACCACATCCTGCGGCGCGGCACCCACGCGAAGAAGCACGCGGTCAGCAGCATGGCGCAGCCGAACAGCGCCAGCGTCATCAGCGGCCCGGCCCACCAGGGTGCGCCCAGGTCCTGCGCGGCGCTCTCCCGGTAGAACCAGCCGACGTCCATACGGGGTGCGCTCCACCAGCCGACGGCCAGTGCCGCTGCCACCACCGGTACCGACGCGATCCGCACCCACCTGCGGCGCAGCGCGGTGAAGTGCTCGGGCCTCAGGCACAGGCCCAGTACGAAACAGGGCAGGAACTGCAGGACGCGACCGAGGTCAAGACCGCTTTCCGTCCCCGCGGAGACCGAGCCGAGCATGGCGATCCCCAGCGCGACGGGCACCGGCCAACGCACCAGCTTCCACAGGGGGGTGATCAGGCGCCAGACGAACAGCGCGCACAGGAACCAGGTCAGGTACCAGGGGGAGAAGAGGTTGAACGGCTGGTCGGTGACATGGCCGACGTAGCGCCGGAACAGCGAGTAGGCCGTCTGGAACAGGACGTACGGCACCGCCACACCGGTGATCAGACGCTTCAGCCGGTCCGGCCGCAGGTCGAAACTCCGGGAGAAGTAGCCGGAGATGATGATGAACGCCGGCATGTGGAAGGTGTACACCACGTCGTACAGGCCTTCGAGGATCCGGCTGTCGCTCTTCACCGGCGACCAGGAGTGGCCCACCGCCACCAGCACGATCGCCAGGTACTTGACGTTGTCGAAGAACGCGTCGCGCTGTTTGCCCGGTCTGTCCGCCGGGGGCCGCCGCTCCTGCGTGCCCATCGGGGTGCGGGGACCGGGCGCTCCGTCCGCCGGCGACTGTGCCGGGGGGAGCGGCCTGCGGTTCTGGCCGGGGAGCGGGGCGGCGTCAAACATCTGACGCACCCTAGCGTCGTCCGTGGGATTTCGTAAAACTACCGCAGCTATTTCTGGTTGGTGACTTCGTATACCCCGTGATTTACCGAACTCGACGCCCGGACCTACGTGATGATGGGCACACGGCAGGCCGCCCGTTCGTCCCTGTTGTCCTGTTCATCCCGGCCAATTGGTGCATACGTCATGCCGGTGCGGTCGATTCGAATTACCTGCGCAGAAGGTGTGTGCGCAGCGAAACGAAGTCGCGCAATATCCCGGGAGGACGTCCGCGGACGCGTCCCCGAATTACCGTGCGGCGCATCCCCCGCGCCCGGCCCGGGCCCGACGTTGCGTCATGGGCCGCATAGCCTGGCCGGGTTGGTGGCACGATGGTTCTGGCGGGGGTGCGCGGGCCGTACCTCCGGGCCGGGAGAGCGGACCGACCGAGGGTGTGATCAGTTGTGGCCATTTCACTGTCTGTGGTGCTGCTGTTGGCGATCATCCTTGTAGTGCTCCTGAGAGGGGGGAACATCAAGGCGGGCCCCGCCATCGTCGCGGTCCTGTTCGGCTTCTTCCTCGCCTCGACCGGCATGGCCCCGTCCATCGACCGCTTCCTGAACTCGATAGCGGACTCCATCAGTTCGATCAAGTTCTGACCGGTGCGGGGCAGCCGGAGCGGAACGTGCTGAACAACTGAAACAACGGGGGACCCACGGGTATGGCGCTGCGCGAGACGGACCCGGCGGAGATCGGCGGCTACCGGATCGAGGACCGCCTGGGCAGTGGCGGCATGGGTGTGGTGTACCTCGCCCGGTCCGCCTCCGGCCGCCGGCTCGCGGTCAAGGTCGTCCACGGGCAGTACGCCGACGACGACGAGTTCCGCATCCGGTTCCGCCGCGAGGTGGCCGCGGCACGCCAGGTCAGCGGCGCCTTCACGGCCCCCGTGGTGGACGCGGACGCCGACGCCCCGCGCCCCTGGATGGCCACGCTCTACATCCCCGGCGAGGACCTCGGCACCCACGTCCGCCGCCACGGCCCGCTCCCGCCGCACCGGCTGCGCGAACTCGCCGCCGGCCTCGCCGAGGCGCTGCGCGACATCCACCGCGCCGGAGTCGTCCACCGGGACCTGAAACCGGCCAACGTCATGCTCGCCGAGGACGGCCCGCGCGTCATCGACTTCGGCGTCTCGCGCGCCGCCGAGTCCACCGCCGCCGACGACCTCACCCAGACGGGACGGGTGATGGGCACCCCGCCCTTCATGTCCCCCGAGCAGTTCACCTCCCCGCACGAGGTCGGCCCCGCCACCGACGTCTTCTCCCTCGGCGCGGTCGTCGCGTACGCCGCCACCGGGCGCGGCCCCTTCGACAGCGCGAGCCACTGGGAGACGGCGACGCGGGTCGTCGAGCGGGAGCCCGACCTCGACGGCGTCCCCGCCGACCTGCTCCCCTTCGTCCGCCTCTGCCTGGAGAAGCACCCCAAGGCCCGCCCGACCCCCGGCGAACTCCTGCACCTGCTCCGCGACGGCCGGCTGCCCGAGCGGCTGGAGCAACCCCTGGACCAGGACACCGAGCCGGTACGACCCCGCCGCCGGCGCCGTGCCCGGTGGCTGGCCCCGATCGCCGGCGCCCTGGCGCTCGCCGCGACCGGCTCCCTGGTGGCCCTGCAGCTGACCGGAGACGCGAAGGGGGGCTCCCGCGCCGACCTGCCCACGGGCTGGCGGGCCTGGCAGGCCCGGGAGACCGACGACAAGACCAGCCCCAGCTCGGCCTTCCCGTCCTGTACGGCGCTCGACGGCGGGCTGATCTGCTCCGGGGACGGACTCAAGGCCGTCCGCTTCTCGCTCGCCACGGGCAAGGTCGAGTGGAGCCTGCCCGCCGCCGCTCACCCCGACCCGGCGAACGGCGGCGGCACGCTGCCCACCGGCGGGGTGCTGGGCACGCACGGGCACGACGTCTACGCGGCGGCCGACACCACGCCCAAGGGCTCCCAGGACTCCTCCTACGCCTTCCAGGCCGTCGACGCCCGCACCGGGAAGGTCCGCTGGAGCAGGCCCGTCGGCGATGTGGAGCCCTCCCTGGCAAACGGCACGGTCGCGATCACGGCCGACGGGCCGCTCGTCATCGGCGCGCACGCCACGTACTCCCTGCTCGACCCGGCCACCGGTATCCCGCGCTGGACGCGCGCCATGCCCGCCCCGCACACCGACACCGACCGCACCTGTGAGACCGGGGCCGCGCGGGGCCGCGGATACCTGCTCTGCGACGACTCCAGGCGCAAGCGCACCACCGTGGCCCAGCTCGCCCCGGCGCACGGCCGCCCGCGCTGGACCGCCGCGCTGGACGGTGACCTCACACTGGCCGGCCAGACCGGCGGCCGCCTGGTCCTTCTCCAGCCCTTCGCCGCGTCCGACCTGCCGGACGACAGCTTCAAGGCAGCCCCCTACCGCCGCATCACGCTGCTCGACGTCACCGACCACGCCCCCCACATCGTGCCCCTGGTCCGCAGCGTGTCGGCCGACTCCACGCCCACCCTGCTGGGCGACACCCTCTACTTCACCTTCAACAGCGGCGAGGTCCGCGCCGTCAACCCGGTCACCGGCCGCACCCGCTGGGACACCCGCTCCTCCGTCGAGCGCCCCGGCCCGCCCGCCGTCACGGGCTCCTCCCTCTTCGTGGTCTCCCCGGGCGGCCGGCTCGCCGCCCTCGACCGCCGCACGGGCAGGGAACTGCACAGCCTTCCCGGCCGCGACGACCGAACGGACCCCGTCTTCGTGTACTCGGGCTCGACACCGCTGATCCACGGCGACGCCCTGTACGTCCCCTACGCCATCCGCTGCGTCTACACCGTCAACATCAAGGAGCTCTGAGCACGCCAGAGGCCCGGCTCCGCCGAAGCGGAACCGGGCCCCTGGGCCGGTCACAGTGACCGATGAGAGCGGGCGACGGGAATCGAACCCGCGTAGCTAGTTTGGAAGATCGCGTAACTGGATGGGGGCTGACCTGCCAACTTTCTGACCTGAGCGTTTCGGACGCGATCGCTGCAGCTCCCCGTTGTTCCCCCCTCCGATGCCGCTGGACCGGGCATGCAAGGGGCACGCGCGCCGTGTGGGTGCGGGGAGGCTCCGCCGCTAAGTGAGCAGTAGTCAAACGGTAAAACGTGTTGCATCACCCTTTTGGCCCAGTACTCTTGACGGCACGTCGCATCCCTTAACTGGCAGATGGCCAACCTCCTAAGCGCGGCGGAGAGAGGGCAGAGCTATGCCCAAGAAGTACCCGTACCAGCTCCCGAAGCACCGGGTCGTCCACGGGGTCAGCATCCCCGTCGAAGAACTCAAGATCGACGACAAGGCCCAGCGCACGCTGAACGAACCGCGCGCTATGGGTATCGCGAAGAACATGGTTCCCGAGGCGCTCGGGACCATCGTGGTCTCGCAGCGCGCGAACGGGGAGCGTTACATCGTCGACGGCATGCACCGTTGGCACGCTGCCAAGCTCTCTGGCATTCCCACCCTGGTGGCCGAAGTGCACCATGACCTCGACCAGATGGAAGAGGCCGTGCTGTTCCTGATCAAGAACCGCGAGTCGAGCAAGCCGAGGCCTCTTGACGAGTACAGGATCGGCCTGACCGCGGGGCTGCCCCTCTTCGTTGACACGGAGTCGGCGCTGGTGGCGCGCAACCTGTCCATGGGCTCCTCCGGGACGAACACCGTGGGCGCGGTTGCGGGTGTGCTCCGCATCACTGATCAGTATGGGCCTGAGATCCTGGAGCGCACGCTCAAGGTCGCTGAGACCGCGTGGGGGCGTACGAAGGACACCTGGGACGGAATGCTGCTCGGCGGCATCGGCATGTTCCTGGGGCGGCATGGTGACCACGTGGGCGATGATGCTCTTGCCGAGAAGATCGGCAAGAAGGACCCTGCGTTCCGGTGGCGCGCCAACATCACCGCACTTGCGTCCGCGGGCGGTACGCAGCACAGCGGAACGGGGTCGAGGGTGAGCACGTGCTACCAGCTCATCCTCTCCGAGTGGAACAAGGGCAAGCGGGCTGAGAATCGGATCGCTGCCTGATCTATCCGCGAAGTCGTAGCTGAGGGCCTGGGAGATTCCCGGGCCCTCAGTCATACCTCAGCCCACTACCCTCCCCAGCTCCCATCCCGTACGCCGTCGACCCACACACCGTGGAGCAGGCGTGGTTCCTGGCGTCCAGGTGGAGCGCGCCACTGTACGAACGACCTGGACGCCAGGGGCCGCGTCTGCTCGGCTCTGCCTGGGTCGATGGTGTGCGGGATGGGAGCCCCAGCATCCGCCACGACGGACCCGCAGTCGGCGACGGCGCCCCCTCCATCCCGGTGCCGGCCGATCCCCCGCCGGAGGCACTGTTCTGACCGTCGCGTACGCGGTGATCGACTCATGGCCACCGGCCCTATCCACACGTGGGCGCGCGTCGGCGCAGCGCGCGCGGAGCGGGCCGAAGGCAGGAGCGTCGCGCGGAGCGGAGCCGGGAAGCGCGCCCGGCGGAGCGGAGCGCAGCCGGGGCTTGATGAGGTAGAGAAACCTGTAACAGCTCATGGCTGATACGGGTCTTGGAGCGGTTGAGCCTCCGTGGTGGTCTGGCAGTGAACGGCACACAAGGGGGCAAGGTGCAGCCGCTGTTAGACGACTTAGCGAGGAACCGGCCGGGCGACGCGGTGAGCCGCAAGATCCGTGAGTTACAGCCGAACCCACTGCTGCGACTGATCGGACGCTGGTCTTCGGGGTCGGAGATTCGTAGCTGGTCGGACGGTCTCATTGGCGAGCGTGTAACTGGTCGGAGACTGAGGAGCCTTCGGGGCCACGGCTGGTTCACCCTTCATGCCATCCAGTGGGCCAGCGGTGCTGACATCGATCACCTAGCCATCGGCCCCGCCGGCGTCTTCTCCATCAACTCCAAGCGTCACCGCGGGAAGTCCGTCTGGTACGGCGACATGGCTATCACGGTGAACGGGGTTGCGCAGCGCCACATCGCAGTGAGTCAGTCCGAAGCACGCCGCGTGTCCCGCGCCCTGTCTCGCCGCTGCGGGGTCGACGTTCCTGTCCGTCCCGTGATCTCGGTGGTGCACGCAGCGAAGCTCACGGTCAAGAACGCGAACCCGCCGGTGCTCGTCCTGGATGTGAAGCACCTCGACCGGGTGCTCTCGGGCCTCTCGCCCGTACTCACGTCCGATCAGGTAGCGCGCATCTACAGCGTGGCGCGCGACGCGCGTACCTGGGTCGGCTGATCAGGCGTCGAAGTCGTATTCCAGCACGTACGCGGCGGAGTCGAGGATCATCTCGTTCACCTCGACGGGCCGGCCCTCGTCGGCGAACGCCGTGCGGCAGATGAGAATCACGGGAGTGCCCATGGAGAGCTGGAGCCGGCTGGCCTCCTCCTGCGACGGCATCCGAGAGCGGATCTCTTCGCGGAAGTGGACGGGCTTGTACCCAAGCTCGGCGAGACGGGCGTAGGTGCCGCCGGGGCCGGTGTCCTCCTGGGTGATCGCCGAACCCGCTACCAGGTCCGCAGGCAGGTACGACGTGGACAGCAGGACGGGTTTGTCATCCAGTACGAACCGGCGGCTGCGGATGCAGGCGGGCGCGCCGGGCTCCATGCCCAGGACCTGACTAATCCGTTCGGGTGAAGCCTCTTCGAAGACGCGTACCTGGTCGACCACTAGCGTGCGGTCCTCGATGTCCGCTGACCAGATGGAACGTCCTGAACCCCATTGATCACGGGACAGCCGCTGAATACCACGCCGCCGGAGCGGCTTGAAGGCGCGTACGAACACGCCGGCACCCTTGCGAGACTCCGCCAGACCCTCGTTCTGGAGCACGCCGAGCGCCTGGCGCGCGGTCATGCGGGCCACGCCGTACGTGGCCATGAGGTCGTTCTCTCCTGGTAGCCGATCACCGGGGCCGTACTCGCCGGCCTGAATCGCTTCCCGTAGCTCGTCGGCAATGCGCTGGTACTTCGGCTGGCGCTCGCTGCCCTGGGTGGCCATGTGATCCCTCCTCTCTTCTCTAGACAGCTTAGGGGTTGTATCTACCCCCTCACATCGCGGCTGGCCATAGTGGCGACCCCCAAACATCTCTAGAGACGTGTTGACATCTCTAGAGATCTGCCGTTCTATTGAGTCATCTCTAGAGAGGTTGCTCATTGGGGGCGGCCTCACGAGCAGAGGGAACTGCCATGCCGTCGTTCAAGATCGATCTGTCGACCGCCGTGGTGTTCGTGGCGACCGCGCCGGAACCGAAGCTGGTCAACAAGAAGACCGGTGAGCGGGCCGTGGACCAGGAGAATCGGAGCCTGTCGACCGTGGGCCTGCTGGTCTCGGACGAGGGGGAGGGGAACCTCTACCAGGTGACCGTTCCGGAGACCGGGGTCCCCGAGGGACTCACGCCGGGCACCCCGGTGGCCGTGACCGGGCTGAAGGCTCGTGACTGGGAGAACGAGTTCAACGGCCAGAAGCGGCACGGCATCTCGTTCCGCGCGGTCGCGATCACGCCGCTCGGAGCCTGATCATGGCCGACCTGGCCACCTGGTTCGAGGTGGGAGGCGTCGCGGCCGGCGCCGGCGGCCTCGGGTATGCGAGGGTCCGCGCCCCGCGCGTGTACTGGTCGCTGGTCGGTATGCCGCTCACCTGGGGTCGGTTCACCTGGAACTACGGCTCCACGATGGACGTGTGCGGGCTGACGGTGCAGCCGTCCCGCCTGCGGGCGTTCGTGACCCGGAACGTGGCTCGCCGGGAGGTGCGGCGGGTGCCGCCGAAGGTCCGCCGTGTCTCGCCGACGTCGACCGGGTTGCGGATCACGCTGCGGCTTCCGGCCGGGCTGGAACCGGCGGACATCGCGGCTTCGTCCGAGCGTCTTCGGCACGCCTTCGGGGTGCAGTCGGTGTCCGTGCTGGAGACCAAGCCGGGGTTCGTGGAGCTGCGGATGACGGGGTATGACGTGCTCCGGCGGGTCCGTCTGCCGCGCAGGGCCCGCCCTCATGACCTGGTCGTCCCGGTCGCGTTACGCGAGGACGGCACGGTCTATGAGCGGGACTACCGCAAGGTCCCCATGGCTCTGACCCTGGGCGCCAACCAGTCTGGCAAGTCGATGTATCAGCGCAACCTGATCACCGGTCTGGCTCGTCTGCCGGTCGGCCTGGTCGGGATCGACTGCAAGCGCGGGGTGGAGCACAACCGGTACGCGCCCCGCCTGTCGGCCCTGGCCACCGACCCGCAGACCGCCGGCCACCTGATCGACGCCCTGGTCGGCGAGATGGAAGACCGCTTCGATCTGCTCGCCCTCTACGGGGTCTCGGACATGTGGGACCTGCCGGAGAAGGAGCGGCCGGTCCCGCTGGTCGTCCTGATCGACGAGGTGGCCGAACTGTTCTGGGTGACCTCCAAGAAGGAGGAACCGGCCCGCGACCACACCGTCATGCAACTGGTCCGCCTCGGCCAGATGGCCCGCGCGGTCGGGATCTACCTGGAGGTCTGCGGGCAGCGTTTCGGCTCCGACCTCGGCAAGGGCGCCACCGCCCTGCGGGCTCAGCTCACCGGCCGGGTCGTGCACCGGGTCAACGACAAGCAGACCGCCGAGATGGGCTTGGGCGACATCGCCCCGGACGCGGTGGCTGCGGTCACCACGATCCGGCCGGACCGCCCCGGCATCGCGGTCGCCGGCGACTCCTCGGGCCGCTGGTCCCGCATCCGCACTCCCGGGATCACCCCCGACGAGGCGACGGCCGTCTGCCGCGACTTCGCCGACCTGACACCGGAGCTGCCGTTCCTGGCCCCGTTCCGGCCCGTCGCCCAGATCGGTTCGGCGGTGGAGACCGGGCCGGCTCAGCCCGTCACCACGTAACCCCACCCGCTCACCGGTCGGCGCGACCGCTTCGTGCCAAGTCCCTACCCCCGCCATGCCTGAAGAGGGGAGAACCACCGCCATGTGCGAGCCCTGCGACGACTTCCACCGCACCTTATCCCTGCTCCTGGCCCTGACCGTGTACGCCCACATCCCCGGCGCCGACCCGGAGTTCATCGACGCCGTGGGCCCTGCCCTGGCCGCGTCGCTGCCGGAGCCGCCGCCCGGCCTTCTGCCGCCCGGCTTCGACCCCAACGAGGGGCCCGAGTACCCCGGTGAGGGCTGGTGATCACGGCCGCCCGGAAGACCACCACCCGTCGCAAGCCCGCCGTGCCGGAACCGGCGAAGTGCTCGGTCTGTCACGGCACCGGTGAGGTCTCCCGCACGGTCCGCGTCGGCCGCAAGCGTCGAACAGTCGGCGAACAGACGGGCCTGTGCCTGAACTGCCTCGGCTCCGGCGACGCCCCCGCCGACTGAACCCGTCGGGTCTGGGGCGGGCGACCCGATCCCCGCCCCCTCCCGGCCCAACTCCTCTAAGGAGGTGAAGCCCGTGACCCGCTCGATCCGCCCCGACGCCGTGCTCATCCAGGCTGTGATCGCCGGAGCGCTGTCCTTCGCCCACCTGCATGACCTGGCCGCCGCCGCCGGACAGTCCGGCTGGAAGGCCTGGGCCTACCCGGTCTCCGTTGACCTGCTCCTCGTTGCCGCCTGGCGACGGCTGCGCGCCCACCGCACCCGGCTGGCCTGGTGCTGGTTCCTGGTCGCCCTGGTCGCCTCACTCGGCGCTAACGTCGCCACCGCCGGCTTCCTCGACCTGGCCCACCCGCCCGCGCTGCTCCGGCTCGGCGTCGCCGGGTGGCCCGCCCTCGCCTTCCTCGGCGGCACTCTGCTCGCCCATGCCCCGACTCCGGCCAGCAACGCGACGCCGGTCCCGCTGGCGCCCGAACCGACCGCTCCCGCGCCGGAAGTCGAGCGTGAGCCCGTCACCACTCCGGAGCCCACGCCCGCTCTGCCGCAGCAGTCGTCGGCTCCGGCCCCATCGGTTCCTCCGGCCCTGGTCGACCACGCCCGCAAGGTCGCCGCCGACCACCGCACCCGTACCGGAACCGACATCGACACCGCCACCCTGCGCGCCCGCCTCGGCGTCCCCGAAGAGCTCGCCGGCGCGATCGTCGCTCAACTCGCCTGACACCCAAGGAGGTTCAACCGTGCGCCCGAACCGCTTCTACGACGTGATCCGCATCGGGCCCGTCCAGGTCGCCACCTTCAACAACGGCCGTGGCCAGACCAAGCACGCCGCCGCCTGCACCGCCCCGAAGTGCGGCTTCTCCACCGAGCACAACGACCGCTCCGCCGCCGAACTCGCCGCCCGCACCCACCGCTGCGCCTGAGAGGAGACCCGCCCGTGTTCACCCCGAAATACCCGACCCCGGACACCGCCCCGCCCCCGACCGTCCTCCAGCCCGAGACCGCCGTTCAGGCGCCCGCCGTACAGGCCCCTGCCTCGGTCGCGCCGGCGGCCCCGGCCTCGAACCGTCCGATGGTGCAGCTCACCCCCGGTACCGCGATCGCCCTCGTCGGTGGCGGCACCGCCGTGGTCCTCGTCGTCGGCGCGGTCCTGGTCTCGCTGCTGCTGGCGGTCGCCATCACCGGCGTCTCCGTCGCCGTGACCGCCGTCGTCCTGCGCTCGCTCGTCAAGGACATGCACAAGCACCGCTGACCGGCCCCGGGGCGGCTCTCTCGCCAAAGAACCGCCGCCCCGGTGCCTTCCCACCTTCCTGATCCAACGGACCCGAAAGGGAAGCCCCATCATGCCTCAGCGCGCCCAGAACACGCCCGTCTGCCGCGACTGCGACGGCTTCGCCACCGTCCACATCACCACCGGCACCCGCCACCGCGACGGCACCCGCGCCACGCTCCGCGTCTCCTGCCCGACGTGCAAAGGCACCGGCCACACCGCCTCTGCCCCCGCCCTCGTCACGGCCGGGAGGTGACCGTCGTGGCCCTCCTCGACTGGCGCTCGTCCAAGCACTACGACCCCACCGGCGACAAGCCCTGCGTGATCTGCACCAAGCCCACCCCGCTGCGCTCCGACCGTGGCAAGCCCGTCCACAAGGTGTGCGCGGAGGCATGGATCGACGCCCACACCCCGAAGGAGGGCGAGAAGTGACCACCGCGCACCGGTCCCGCGTCCTCGACCTCTTCGCCGGCCCCGGCGGCTGGTCGGAGGGTCTGCGCGCCCTCGGCCTTCGGGACATCGGCATCGAGATCGACCCGGCCGTCTGCGCCACCCGCGCCGCCGCAGGACACACCACGATCCGCGCCGACGTCGCCACCTACCCCACCGCACCACTCCGCGGGAAGGCGTCCGGGCTGATTGGCTCCCCGCCCTGCCAGACGTTCAGCGCCGCCGGCCTGCGCGCCGGTAACGACGACCTTCCCCTGTGCCACCAGGCCTTGGACGACCTCGCCTGCGGACACGACACCCGCGAACGACTGCGGACCGCCTGCACCGACCCGCGCTCCCTGCTCGTCGTCGAACCGCTCCGCTACGCCCTCGACCTGCACCCGGACTGGATCGCCCTGGAAGAAGTCCCCGCGGTACTCCCGCTGTTCGAACACACCGCGCATCTGCTGGCTGGCGTCGGCTACTCGACGTGGACCGGCATCCTCAACGCTGCCGACTTCGGCCTCCCTCAGACCCGCCGACGGGCCTTCCTGGTCGCCTCCCGCATCCGCCCGGCGCTGCCCCCGGAGCCGACCCACGCCGATGGGGGCAGCCCTGCCGACCTCTTCGGCGACGGCCTTCCGCCGTGGCGGACCATGCTCGATGTCCTGGGCTGCCCGCCCGGCGTCGTCATCACTCGCGGGAACCACACCACCGGTGGCAGCCGCTTCCCGACCACCGGCCCGTCCTGGGCGGTCACCGGGCGCGCTCGCTCCTGGTTGCTCAAGGTCGGCAACCGCCCGGCGGCGACCCGCCGGCGCCTCGACCAGCCCGCTCCGACCCTCCTGTTCGGCAAGGCTCTCAACGACGTCTCCTGGATCGACTCCGAGGGCACCCCGATTCGCCGTCTCGCTGTCGAAGAGGCCGCTGTCCTCCAGGGCTTCCGTGCCGACTACCCGTGGGCCGGCTCCCGCACCAAACAGTTCGAGCAGATCGGCAACGCCGTCCCGGCACCCCTTGCCACCGCCGTCCTGGGCTCCCTGGCCCCGACCGCGCTGGAGGTGGCCGCGTGACCGACACCGCCACCATGGCGGGCCTGGACCCGACCACCCTCGCCGACGTGCTGAGGCTGGCCGGGTCCACCGGCTTCGACCGCCTTCAAGAACAGCTCCGCCGCACCGGCGGCTGCTCCGACCCGATCCACCTGACCGGGGCCACCGTCACCCGCGACCGCGCCACCGGGCAGGTCCTGCACTCCTACTCCACGGACAGCGAACCCGGCGGACGGCTCCGCCTGGCCTGCGGAAACCGCCGCGCCTCCCGCTGCCCGTCCTGCGCCTGGACCTACGCGGGCGACACCTACCACCTCATCCGCGCCGGACTCGTCGGCGACCCCGACAAGGGCACCCCGCACACCATCCGAGATCACCCCCGCGTCTTCGCCACCCTCACCGCGCCGTCGTTCGGCCCGGTCCACAACCGGCCCGGTAACGGGCCCTGCCGCTGCGGCACCCGTCACGCGGAGGACGCTCCCGAACTCGGCACCCCGCTCGACCCGGACACCTACGACTACGCGGGCGCCGTGCTGTGGAACAACCACGCCTCCGACCTGTGGCGTTACTTCACGATCTACCTGCGCCGCGAGATCGCCCGCCGGGCTGGACTCACGCAGAAGGCTGCTCGCGAACAGTCCCGCGTCTCCTTCGGCAAGGTCGCCGAGTACCAGAAGCGCGGTGCCGTCCACTTCCATGCCGTGATCCGCTTCGACGGCCCCGACGGACCCGACAGCCCGCCGCCAGCCTGGGCCACCCTCGACCTCCTCACCGACGCCATCCGCGCCGCAGCCGACCCGGAACGTTTGGCGGTCCACATCGACCCGGCCGGCGACCAACCGGCTCGCACCCTCACATGGGGCGAGCAGCTCGACGTGCGCCCGATCCGCGCCTTCGGTGACGGCGAGGAGATCACCGAACAGGCCGTGGCCTCCTACGTAGCCAAGTACGCCACCAAGGCAGCCGAGACCACCGGCACTGTGGATCGCCGTATCGGCAACAAAGAGGCCCTCGCGCTGCTCGGCGTGCCCGACCACCCCGCCCGGCTCATCGCCGCGTGCCTCGACCTGCACGCCCTCTACCCGGACCGGAAGCTCCGGGACTGGGCTCACATGCTCGGCTTCCGGGGCCACTTCTCCACCAAGTCTCGCCGCTACTCCACCACCCTGGGCGCCCTCCGCCAGGTCCGCGCCGACTACCGCGCGGCCCAACAGCGCGCCGCTCTGGGCTTGCCCGATCTCGGCGACGAGACGGAGGCAACCACGCTCACCCTCGCCCACTGGACCTACGCCGGCCACGGCCACACCCCCGGTGAGTCCTGGCTCGCCGCCAACATCCGCCGCGACATCCAGCACAAGCGCGAGATCGCCCGCGAGGAACTACCCGCCCTGCTCGCCTCGGAAGGAGCGCACAACCATGAATGAGCGGTACCTCAGCGTTGACCAGGTGGCCGAAGTGCTCGGCACCACCGTGCGCTTTCCTCGGCGCTTGATCGAAGAGCGGCGGATCACCTACGTGAAGGTGGGCCGGCACGTGCGCATCCCCGAGAGCGCCGTACGAGAATTCATCGATGCCAACACGGTGCAGCCTCGTCGGTCCAACCTGGGGAAGGCTGCCTGATGGCTGGTAAGCGTCGACAGTTCGGCCGCGTCCGCAAGCTCCCGTCCGGCCGCTACCAGGCGCGCTACGTCGGCCCTGACGGACTTCTCCGACCTGCTCCGGAAACCTTCCGCACGAAGAAGGACGCGGACGACTGGCTTGCCGACAAGCAGACCGAGATGCGGCGCGGCGACTGGCACGACCCGGACGCCGGAAAGGTGCGGTTCGGCGAGTACGCCGCTGCCTGGATCAAGGAACGGGAGCTGACCGCGACCACGCGCCAGCTCTACGGCTCGTTGCTGCGACACCATCTCGAACCGGCCTTCGGTGCCGTCAACGTCGCCGAGATCTCGCCTCCGCTGGTGCGACGCTGGCGCGCTGACAAGCTCGCTGCCGGCACTGGCCCCACGACCGTCGCCAAGGCGTACGCCCTGCTGCGCGCGATCATGGGGACGGCCGTCGCAGACCAGATGATCAGGCGCAACCCGTGCACGATCAAGGGTGCCAGCGTCGTACACACTCCTGAGCGGCCCACCGCGACCGTGCAGGAGGTCTACGACCTCGCTGACGCGATCCAGCCGCGTTACCGCGCTCTCGTGCTCATGGCCGGCTTCCTGGGCCTGCGCTGGGGTGAGCTCATTGGCCTGCACCGCCGGGACATCGACCTCGACCAGGGCACCGTACGCGTCCGTCGTGCTGTCGCTGAGCTGTTCAACGGGCAGCGTGAGATCAAGGCGCCCAAGAGCGCTGCGGGCAAGCGCACGGTGTCCATCCCGGCCGCGATCATCCCGGATGTCCGCGATCACCTGAAGCGGTACGCCGAAACGGGGGCGGACGGTCGTGTCTTCGTCGGGGCCAAGGGTGCGACTCCGCGCCGGAACCACTTCAACCGGCTGTGGCACAAGGCCTGCGACGATGCCGGGATCAAGGGCCTGCACTTCCATGATCTTCGGCACACCGGCAACACCCTCGCCGCTTCCACCGGAGCGAGCACGCGGGAGCTGATGACGCGCATGGGCCACAGCACCGCCCGCGCCGCGCTGATCTACCAGCACGCCAGCGCCGGCCGTGACCGGCTGATCGCCGACGCTGTGAGCAACCTTGTCAGCAAGGGTCGTAAGACGAAGCAGGAGGCGAAGAAGAAGCAAGATCGAAAACCGGAGGGGCACGCGGGGGACACGGCGGACTGATCCGGACCCCCGGAAACGATCAGGGCCAAGCGGAGGATTGATCCTCTGACCTGGCCCTGAGTCGTACAGAGCGGGCGACGGGAATCGAACCCGCGTAGCTAGTTTGGAAGACTAGGGCTCTACCATTGAGCTACGCCCGCAACAGTGCGCCGCAGGTCCGTGACCGCAGCACTGGAGGCATCGTAGCGGGTCGCCCGCCGCCGAGGCCAACGAGTTGGTTCCGGAGCCGTCGCGCGCGCCGTCTCCGGGAATCCGGCCGACGTAATCGTCCCGGGCATGTACCCTACGTGTCGCACCAGACGGGGTGTGGCGCAGCTTGGTAGCGCGTCCGCTTTGGGAGCGGAAGGCCGTGGGTTCAAATCCCGCCACCCCGACCACCTGCCCACGCATCTGCTCACGGCGCCGTGATGATCGCCTTTTGGGGCGCTGACCCGCTGCGGTTACTATGCAAGCTGCGCGCCCGTGTGACCCGGCCCTCACGGCCTACGTACTCCTCCGGGCGGCGAATCCGCCGGACCAGTCTGGCTCCGGCAGAACCCAAGAAGTCAGCCACAAGGAGACCGAACCGTGAAGAGCGCCGTGGAGACCCTGAACCCGACCCGGGTTCGGCTCACTGTCGAGGTGCCCTTCGAGGAGCTCAAGGACAGCCTCGACGCGGCGTACAAGAAGATCAACCAGCAGGTCACGGTGAAGGGCTTCCGCAAGGGCAAGATCCCGGCCCGCGTCATCGACCAGCGGTTCGGCCGCGGTGCGGTGCTGGAGGAGGCCGTCAACGACGCGCTGCCGAAGTTCTACACCGAAGCGGTCAACGAGGCCGAGCTGAGCCCGCTGGGCCAGCCCGACGTCGACATCACCGAGCTGAAGGACGGCGAGACGCTGAACTTCACCGCCGAGGTCGACGTCCGCCCGGCCCTGGAGATCCCGGACTACTCCGGGATCGAGGTCGAGGTCGACGCCGTCGAGGTCACCGACGAGGACGTCGAGAAGTCGGTCGAGCAGCTGCGCGAGCGCTTCGCCTCCACCTCCCCGGTCGAGCGCGCCGCCGAGGACGGCGACGTCGTCACCATCGACCTGGAGGCCAAGGTCGACGGCGAGGTGCTGGAGGACGGCATCGCCAACGGCGTCTCCTACACCATCGGCTCCGGCGAGCTGCTGGACGGCATCGACGACGCCGTCAAGGGCCTGTCCGCCGGCGAGGAGGCCACCTTCACCTCCGAGCTGAAGGGCGGCTCCGCCGCGGGCAAGGAGGCCGAGGTCACCGTCAAGGTCACCCAGGTCGCCGCCCGTGAACTGCCCGAGCTGGACGACGACTTCGCGCAGCTCGCCTCCGAGTTCGACACCCTGGACGAGCTCAAGGCCGACAGCCGCAAGCGCCTCGCGAACATGAAGCAGTTCGACCAGGCCACCCAGGCGCAGGAGCGCGTCCTGGAGAAGCTCCTGGAGCTGGTCGAGGTCCCGGTCCCCGAGAAGCTGCTTGAGGACGAGATCAACACCCGCAAGCACAACCTGGAGCACCACCAGCTCGGCCAGATGGGCCTCACCCTCGACAAGTACCTGGAGATCCAGGGCAAGACCGCCGAGGAGTTCGACACCGAGACCCGCGAGGCCGCGGTCAAGGGCATCAAGACCCAGTTCGTCCTCGACGAGCTGGTCAAGAAGGAGAACCTCAACGTCAACCAGGAGGAGCTCACCGAGCACCTCATGCGGCGTGCGGCCTCCTCCGGCATGTCCCCCGACCAGTTCGCCCAGGCCGTCGTCGAGGGCGGCCAGGTGCCGCTCCTGGTCGGCGAGGTCGCCCGCGGCAAGGCCCTGGCCGTCGTGGTCGAGGCCGCCACGGTGAAGGACACCAACGGCGAGATCGTCGACCTGGACGACGAGGAGGAGGAGACCGAGGCCGCCGAGGCGTCGGAGACCTCCGAGGAGAACACCGAGGGCTGAGCAGCCCTGCGGCGCCGCTGAGGCGCGTACAACGGGCCCTGGGGACCACCCCGGGGCCCGTTTGCCGTATGCGGGGTGGCAGCCGGCCTGAAGGGGCGCGGGGAACTGCGCGAGCGACCACGGACTCCCCGCAGCCGCCCACGCACCGCACGCGCCACCGCGAGCAGGCTCCCGGTGCCCGGCGGAGCCGCTACGCCCCCGGCGAACACCCCCATCTCCGGGATTCGCCGAAGGGACCCTCGCGTTAGGGTCCATGAAAGGCAGAACAATGAGACGGCCCGGCGCCGTCGTAAGACGAGCAGGTGGATACGTGACGAATCTGATGCCCTCCGCCGCCGGCGAGCCTTCCATCGGTGGTGGCCTCGGCGACCAGGTCTACAACCGGCTGCTCGGCGAGCGGATCATCTTCCTCGGCCAGCAGGTCGACGACGACATCGCCAACAAGATCACCGCGCAGCTGCTGCTCCTCGCCGCCGATCCTGACAAGGACATCTACCTCTACATCAACAGCCCCGGCGGCTCGGTGACGGCCGGCATGGCGATCTACGACACCATGCAGTACATCCCGAACGACGTGGTCACGATCGGCATGGGCATGGCGGCCTCGATGGGCCAGTTCCTGCTCACGGGCGGCACCGCCGGCAAGCGGTTCTCCCTGCCGCACACGGACATCATGATGCACCAGGGCTCCGCGGGCCTGGGCGGTACGGTCTCGGACATCAAGATCCAGGCCCAGTACCTGCTGCGCACCAAGAAGACCATGACCGAGCTGACCGCGCGGCACTCCGGCCAGTCGGTCGAGACGATCCTCCGCGACGCCGACCGCGACCGCTGGTTCACCCCGGAAGAGGCCAAGGAGTACGGTCTCATTGACGAGATCATCACGAACGCCTCGGGTGTTCCGGGAGGCGGCGGCACCGGTGCCTGACCGGCCCGGCCACGCCACGCACCGCCACCACCCCAGCCCCCAGAACGCCACCAGGACGGTGAACCCCATGAGCAACTTCCCCGGCGCCGCCAGCGGCAGGTACGAAGGGCCCCGCCCCGAAAGCCGCTACGTCATCCCGCGCTTCGTCGAGCGCACCTCCCAGGGCATCCGCGAGTACGACCCGTACGCGAAGCTCTTCGAGGAGCGCGTGATCTTCCTGGGCGTCCAGATCGACGACGCCTCCGCCAACGACGTCATGGCACAGCTGCTGTGCCTGGAGTCGATGGACCCGGACCGGGACATCTCGATCTACATCAACAGCCCTGGCGGCGACATGACCGCCCTGACGGCGATCTACGACACGATGCAGTTCGTGAAGCCCGACATCCAGACGGTCTGCATGGGCCAGGCGGCCTCCGCCGCGGCCATCCTGCTCGCCGCCGGTACGCCCGGCAAGCGCATGGCGCTGCCGAACTCGCGCGTGCTGATCCACCAGCCGGCCGGCTCCACCGGCCGCGGCCAGCTCTCCGACCTGGAGATCATCGCCAACGAGTTCACCCGGATGCGTGAGCAGCTGGAGGACATGCTGGCCAAGCACTCGAACCAGCCGATCGAGAAGATCCGCGAGGACATCGAGCGCGACAAGATCCTCACGGCCGAGGAGGCGCTGGAGTACGGCCTCGTCGACCAGATCATCTCCACCCGCAAGCTGAACAACGCCGCGGTCCGCTGACGCGGAGCGGCACGCTCTTTGCCCCTCTTGGCACGGTGCACGTCAAAGTGAACCCTGCCAAGGGGGGCCCGAACACCGGGCCCGGCAAGGTACCGTCGGACATAAGGCAGCACCAGGAGCCGCTGGATTCGAAAGCGTCCAGTCGTCTCCCAGGCGAAGGGGAAGCACACCGTGGCACGCATCGGTGACGGCGGCGATCTGCTCAAGTGCTCGTTCTGCGGCAAGAGCCAGAAGCAGGTCAAGAAGCTCATCGCAGGGCCCGGTGTGTACATCTGCGACGAGTGCATCGATCTCTGCAACGAGATCATCGAGGAGGAGCTCGCCGAGACGAGCGAGGTGCGCTGGGAGGAGCTCCCGAAGCCCCGCGAGATCTACGAGTTCCTGGAGGGCTACGTAGTCGGCCAGGAAGCGGCGAAGAAAGCTCTCTCCGTCGCGGTGTACAACCACTACAAGCGGGTCCAGGCGGGCGAGAACGGCGGCCCGAGCGGCCGTGACGACGCCATCGAGCTCGCGAAGTCCAACATCCTCCTGCTGGGCCCCACGGGCTCCGGCAAGACCCTCCTCGCGCAGACCCTGGCACGCATGCTGAACGTGCCCTTCGCGATCGCCGACGCGACGGCGCTCACGGAGGCGGGCTACGTCGGCGAGGACGTCGAGAACATCCTCCTGAAACTGATCCAGGCGGCGGACTACGACGTCAAGAAGGCCGAGACCGGGATCATCTACATCGACGAGATCGACAAGGTGGCGCGCAAGAGCGAGAACCCGTCGATCACCCGCGACGTCTCGGGCGAGGGCGTCCAGCAGGCCCTGCTCAAGATCCTCGAAGGCACCACGGCGTCGGTCCCGCCCCAGGGCGGCCGCAAGCACCCCCACCAGGAGTTCATCCAGATCGACACGACGAACGTCCTGTTCATCGTGGGCGGTGCCTTCGCCGGTCTGGAGAAGATCATCGAGGCCCGCGCGGGTGCCAAGGGCATCGGCTTCGGCGCGACGATCCTCTCCAAGCGCGAGCTGGAGGCGAAGGACGTCTTCGAGGACGTCATGCCGGAGGACCTGGTCAAGTTCGGCATGATCCCCGAGTTCATCGGCCGCCTCCCGGTGATCACCTCGGTCCACAACCTGGACCGCGAGGCCCTGCTCAAGATCCTGGTGGAGCCCCGCAACGCGCTCGTCAAGCAGTACGAGCGCCTCTTCGAACTCGACGGCGTGGAGCTGGACTTCGAACGCGAGGCCCTCGAAGCCATCGCCGACCAGGCCATCCTCCGCCAGACCGGCGCCCGAGGCCTCCGCGCCATCATGGAGGAAGTCCTCCAGGGCGTGATGTACGAGGTCCCCTCCCGCAAGGACGTGGCCCGCGTGGTCATCACCGCCGACGTGGTCCTCTCCAACGTCAACCCGACGCTGATCCCACGGGACGCGCGGGGGCGGGGGTCGGGGGAGCAGAAGTCGGCGTAACGCACAGGACAGCGGAAAGGGGCCCCGGTCGGCAGACCGGGGCCCCTTCGCCGCTCAGGGGAGCGCGTCAGGCCGGGACACGCACGTCGTTGCGGAGCTTGGCCGCCAAGTCCGCCGTGTCGTTGATCGTGCCGCCGTCACCGGAGGCGAGCATGGCAACGCTGAACCTCGTGACCCGGGCGATCGTGCTGTGGTCCGCCCAGATGCAGACCGGCGCCTTGATCGTCTTCGCCGCCTTGCTGGACGACGCCGACGGGCTGGTGTTGTCGAGCTGGATCACCTGGCACTTCATGATGCCGTTGGAGAAGCCGGACGGGGTGACCGTCTCGGGGCTGCCGATGAGCTTGCCCTTCACGTCGGAGTCGCTCTGGTCCTTCTCCGACTCCGCCTTGGCCTTGGCGAAGACGGCGTCGAGGACCGCTGCGGGATCGTCGATGGTGCCGTAGACACCGCTGAAGGTGAACCCGTTCGCGGTGAGCCCTGTGCCGCTCTTGTACGTACCGCTGACGCCCTGGGGGTTCTTGACGCCGGCCTTCTCGAAGTCCTTCAGGTCGGACGAGCTGACCTTCTCACCGGACGAGTTCGCGTCCTTCGTGTACGTGCCGTTGATCACCGTGGCCGGCGCCGTCAGCTTGTGCGGCCCGTCGTCCGTCACACCGCCGCCGTTCCCGCTGAAGAGGAAGTACGCCCCCACCGCCACGGCCGCCACCACGGCCACCGCGCCGATGATCACGCCCGTCTTCTTCTTGCCCCCACCGGCCTGCGGCGGCTGCGGCACGCCGTAGGGCTGCTGGCCGTAGGGCCCCGGCTGCTGGCCGTACGGGTTCGGCTGCGGCGGCATGCCCTGCTGCGGGTAGCCGTACCCGGGCTGCGGCGGGACCGGCGGCGCCTGCTGGGGGTAGCCGTAGCCAGGCTGCGGAGCCTGCGGCTGCTGGCCGTACGGCCCCGGCTGGCCGTACGGTCCAGGCTGCCCCGGCTGGCCGTACGGACCCGGCTGCTGGGGCGGCCCGCCGTACGGGCCCGGCTGGTTGTTGCTCATCTCTGGGTTCCCCTCCAGATCCTTATGCGTTCCGAACATCCTGTCCCAGGCCCGGGAAGCGCATGGCACCGGGGGCCGCACCGTTACAGAACAAACGCGTTTCGGGACCACCCCGTGACACCTCTAAACTGACCCCCGTGACCGAGAACGCTCAGCAGCAGCCACCCGCGCCCGACCCCGAACTGCCGACCCAGTACGCGCCGGCCGATGTAGAGGGGCCGCTGTACGAGCGCTGGGTAGAGCGCGGTTACTTCGAGGCGGACGAGAAGAGCGACAAGCCGCCGTACACGATCGTCATCCCGCCGCCGAACGTCACGGGCAGCCTGCACCTGGGCCACGCCTTCGAGCACACCCTCATCGACGCGCTGACCCGCCGTAAGCGCATGCAGGGCTACGAGACGCTGTGGCAGCCGGGCATGGACCACGCCGGTATCGCCACGCAGAACGTCGTCGAGCGCGAGCTGGGCAAGGAGGGCAAGTCCCGGCACGATCTCGGCCGCGAGGCCTTCGTCGAGCGCGTCTGGCAGTGGAAGGCCGAGTCCGGCGGGCAGATCAGCGGACAGATGCGCCGCCTCGGTGACGGCGTCGCCTGGTCGCGTGAGCGGTTCACCATGGACGAGGGGCTCTCCCAGGCCGTCCAGACCATCTTCAAGCGCCTCTACGACGACGAGCTGATCTACCGCGCCGAGCGCATCATCAACTGGTGCCCGCGCTGTCTGACGGCCATCTCGGACATCGAGGTCGAGTACCAGGACGACGACGGCGAGCTGGTCTCGCTGAAGTACGGCGAGGGCGACGAGGCGGTCGTCGTCGCCACCACCCGTGCCGAGACCATGCTCGGTGACACCGCCGTCGCCGTCCACCCCGACGACGAGCGCTACAAGCACCTCGTCGGCAAGCTCATCAGGCTCCCGCTGACCGACCGCTCCATCCCGGTCGTCGCGGACACCCACGTCGACCCCGAGTTCGGCACCGGCGCCGTCAAGGTCACCCCGGCCCACGACCCGAACGACTTCGAGATCGGCCAGCGGCACGGCCTGCCCTCCATCACCGTGATGGACGAGCACGCCGTCATCACCGTCCACGGCCCCTTCCAGGGCATGGACCGCCTGGAGGCCCGCTCGGCGATCGTCGCCGCGCTGCGCGCCGAGGGCCGGATCGTCGCCGAGAAGCGGCCGTACGTCCACTCCGTCGGCCACTGCTCGCGCTGCAAGACCACCATCGAGCCGCGCCTGTCGATGCAGTGGTGGGTCAAGGTCGGCCCGCTGGCGAAGGCGGCCGGCGACGCCGTCCGCGACGGCAAGGTCAAGATCCATCCGCAGGAGATGGAGAAGCGGTACTTCGACTGGGTCGACAACCTCCACGACTGGTGCATCTCGCGCCAGCTGTGGTGGGGTCACCGGATCCCGG
The DNA here is from genome assembly GCF_040297165.1 of Streptomyces sp. NPDC001851. Taxonomy (NCBI): domain Bacteria; kingdom Bacillati; phylum Actinomycetota; class Actinomycetes; order Kitasatosporales; family Streptomycetaceae; genus Streptomyces; species Streptomyces sp. NPDC001851. The sequence continues at coordinate 216,481 of NZ_JBEOYR010000013.1, forward strand.
TCTGGTACGGCCCCAACGGGGAAGTCGTGTGCGTCGGGCCCGACGACGAGGCTCCCACCGGTGAGGGCTGGCACCAGGACACCGACGTCCTCGACACCTGGTTCTCCTCCGGCCTGTGGCCGTTCTCGACGCTCGGCTGGCCGGAACAGACCGAGTCGCTCGCGAAGTTCTACCCGAACTCCGTCCTGGTCACCGGCTACGACATCCTCTTCTTCTGGGTCGCCCGGATGATGATGTTCGGCCTGTACGCGATGGACGGCACCCCGCCGTTCCACACCATCGCCCTGCACGGCATGGTCCGCGACCAGTTCGGCAAGAAGATGTCGAAGTCCTTCGGGAACGCCGTCAACCCCCTTGACTGGATGGACAAGTACGGCAGCGACGCCCTCCGCTTCACCCTCGCCCGCGGCGCCAACCCCGGCGTCGACGTCCCGATCGGCGAGGACTGGGTCCAGGGCTCCCGCAACTTCGCCAACAAGATCTGGAACGCCACCCGTTTCGCCCTGATGAACGGCGCGACGGTTCAGGGCCCGCTGCCGGACCCGTCCGCGATGTCGGCGACGGACCGCTGGATCCTCTCCCGCCTGAACTCGGTCGTCGCCGAAGTCGACGCCCACTACGACGACTTCCAGTTCGCCAAGCTGTCGGACACCCTCTTCCACTTCGCGTGGGACGAGGTCTTCGACTGGTACGTCGAGCTGTCCAAGACGGTCTTCATGGCGGGCGGCGAGCCGGCGGAGGTCTCGAAGCGCGTCCTCGGCGAGGTCCTGGACGTCACCCTCAGGCTCCTCCACCCGGTGGTCCCGTTCGTCACCGAGACCCTCTGGACGACCCTCACCGGCGGCGAGTCGGTCGTCATCGCCGAGTGGCCCAAGGACAGCGGCTTCCGGGACCGGGCGGCCGAGAAGGAGATCGAGGCCCTCCAGTCGGTCATCACCGAGGTCCGCCGCTTCCGCGCCGACCAGGGTCTGCAGCCGGGTCAGCGCGTCCCGGCCCGCCTGACGCTCGACGGTACGGCCCTCGCCCCGCACGAGGCCGCCATCCGCCAGCTGCTCCGCCTCCAGCCGGAGGGTGAGTCCTTCACGGCCACGGCCACCCTGCCCGTCGCCGGCGCCGAGGTCGCCCTCGACCTCTCCGGCACGATCGACGTGGCCGCCGAGCGCAAGCGCCTGGCCAAGGACCTCGCCGCCGCCGAGAAGGAGAAGGCCCAGGCCACGGCCAAGCTCGGCAACGAGGCGTTCCTGGCCAAGGCCCCGGAGAACGTGGTGGACAAGATCCGCACGCGGCTCTCCAAGGCCGAGGAGGACATCGCCCGCATCACGGCCCAGCTGGAGAAGCTGCCGCCGGCGTAAGGGTTCGTACGGAGGTGAGGCCCCCGGTGCGTGGGACGCGCCGGGGGCCTTGCCGGCCTCGGGGACCCGGCCATGGCGCGCAGCCACCCCGAACCGGCCCGTTGTCACCGCCGCTCCGTAGACTGGCCCTGTGAGCGACCACCCCGGCACCAGCGACACCCCCGACCCCCTCGACAGCTTCGACGAGATCATCGAAGCCGAGACCACCCGCGACCCCGACCTCGCGGTGATCGAGGCCGGCAGCCGAACCCTGCGCACCCAGGGCGGGCAGCCGTACGCCGACGTGCCCGCGCGGCCGGAGGACCCGGAGGTCGACAAGGCCCTGCGCGAGGTGGAGGCGGAGCTGGCCTCCCGTTGGGGCGAGACCAAGCTGGAGCCCTCGGTCAGCCGCATCTCCGCGCTGATGGACGTGCTCGGCGAGCCCCAGCGCTCGTACCCCTCGATCCACATCACGGGCACCAACGGCAAGACCTCCACCGCCCGCATGATCGAGGCCCTGCTCGGCGCCTTCGAGCTGCGCACCGGCCGCTACACCAGCCCGCACGTGCAGTCGGTCACCGAGCGGATCAGCCTGGACGGCGCGCCTGTCTCCGCCGAGCGCTTCATCGAGACCTACCGCGACATCAAGCCGTACGTCGAGATGGTGGACGGGCAGCAGGAGTACCGCCTCTCCTTCTTCGAGGTCCTCACCGGCATGGCGTACGCCGCGTTCGCGGACGCCCCGGTCGACGTGGCCGTCGTGGAGGTGGGCATGGGCGGCTCCTGGGACGCGACCAACGTCATCGACGGTGACGTCGCCGTGATCACCCCCATCGACCTGGACCACACCGACCGCCTGGGCGGGACGCCGGCCGAGATCGCCGGTGAGAAGAGCGGCATCATCAAGCAGGACGCCACGGTGATCCTGGCGCAGCAGCCGGTGGACGCGGCGCAGGTGCTGCTGAAGAAGGCCGTCGAGGTGGACGCCACGGTGGCCCGCGAGGGGCTGGAGTTCGGGGTCGTCGACCGGCAGATCGCGGTCGGCGGGCAGCTGCTCACGCTGCGCGGCCTCGGCGGCGAGTACACCGAGGTGTATCTCCCGCTGCACGGCGCCCACCAGGCGCACAACGCCGCCGTGGCGCTCGCCGCGGTCGAGGCGTTCTTCGGCGTCGGCGCGCAGCGCGCGGAACCGCTGGACATCGACACCGTGCGGAAGGCCTTCGCGGCGGTGTCCTCGCCGGGGCGCCTGGAGGTCGTACGGCGGTCCCCGACGATCGTGCTGGACGCCGCGCACAACCCGGCGGGCGCCCGCGCCACCGCCGAGGCCGTCCAGGAGGCGTTCGACTTCAGCCGGCTGATCGGTGTCGTGGGCGCGAGCGGCGACAAGAACGTGCGGGGTCTGCTGGAGGCCTTCGAGCCGATCTTCGCGGAGGTCGTCGTCACGCAGAACTCCACCCCGCGGGCCATGGACGCGGACGAGCTGGCCGCGATCGCGGTCGAGGTGTTCGGCGAGGAGCGGGTGCAGGTCGAGCCGCGGCTGCCGGACGCCCTGGAGGCCGCGATCACGCTGGCCGAGGAGGAGGGCGAGTTCTCCGGCGGTGGCGTGCTGGTCACCGGTTCCGTCATCACCGTCGGCGAGGCCCGGCTGCTGCTGGGGAAGGGCTGAGGATCGTAGATGCGTACGCTCTGTGCGTCGACGCTGATCGGCGAGTTCTTCGTCATCGGGTTCGCGGGGCTCGTCGCCATGAAGGACCCGAGCCTGTCCATGTCCACGGTGTGGCTGGTCAGCGGTATCGCCATGCTGCTGAGCGTGCTGCTGTGCGGCATGGTGACCCGGCCCGGCGGGGTGGCCCTCGGCTGGGCCCTGCAGATCGCGCTGATCGCCTCCGGTGTCTTCGTCCCGACCATGTATTTCATGGGTGCGGTGTTCGCGGCGCTGTGGTGGGCGTCGGTGCACTTCGGCAGAAAGGTGGACGAGGCGAAGGCCAGATTCGCCGCGCAGGCGGAGTCCGGCTCCTCCACAGCTGACGCTGCGTAACGGGCGCCCCGACACGCCCTGTAACCTCGTCCCACCGCAGACGTCAGTCAAAGGAGTCCTCCCGTGAGCCAGCGCACCCTCGTCCTCCTCAAGCCCGACGCCGTCCGTCGAGGCCTGACCGGCGAGATCATCAGCCGGATCGAGCGCAAGGCGGGCTGGCAGATCACCGCGCTGGAGCTGCGCACCCTGGACCAGGAGACCCTGGAGCAGCACTACGGCGAGCACAAGGGCAAGCCCTTCTACGAGCCGCTGGTCGAGTTCATGTCCTCCGGTCCGGTCGTCGCGCTGATCGTCGAGGGCGAGCGGGTCATCGAGGGCGTGCGCGCGCTCGCCGGCCCGACCGACCCGATCGCCGCGGCGCCCGGTTCCATCCGCGGCGACTACGGCGTGATCGTCCGCGAGAACCTGATCCACGCCTCGGACTCCGAGGAGTCCGCCGAGCGCGAGGTGAAGATCTTCTTCCCCGGCCGGGCGTGAACTGCGGCTGTCTGAGTTTTCGGTAATTTTTCTGACGGCGCGTCAGGTCCGCCCGATGGCGCCCGGCCAGGGACGGCCGTACATTTCCGGCCGTCCCTTGGCATATGCCTTACCGATCGGGGGAACGCGTGCCTCCGTTGGACCGTCTCCACAAGCGGGGCGGGCCGCCATCTGGTGACAATGGCGGAGACCCTCGCGCAGTGTCCGTGCAGGCGCGTTTACGATGGAAGCCTTCACGTCACAGCACCCGCCTCGCCGTCCTGACATGCCCTCAAAGCTCGGGAAGGCCAGATGAATCCGGATGGGGAACTCAATGTCGTTCATCGGCCGTGACATGGCTGTCGACCTCGGGACCGCCAACACGCTGGTGTACGTCAGGGGTCGTGGAATCGTGCTCAACGAGCCGTCCGTCGTCGCGATCAACACCAACACGGGTGGGATCCTCGCGGTCGGTGCCGAAGCGAAGAAGATGATCGGCCGGACGCCGGGCAACATCGTGGCCGTCCGCCCGCTGAAGGACGGCGTGATCGCCGACTTCGAGATCACCGAGCGGATGCTCCGCTACTTCATCCTGAAGATCCACAAGCGGCGTTACCTCGCCCGTCCGCGGGTCGTCGTCTGTGTGCCCTCGGGCATCACGGGCGTCGAGCGCCGCGCCGTGATCGAGGCGTCCTCCCAGGCCGGTGCCCGCCAGGTGCACATCATCGAGGAGCCCATGGCCGCGGCCATCGGCTCCGGTCTGCCGGTCCACGAGGCCACCGGCAACATGGTGGTGGACATCGGCGGCGGCACCACGGAGGTCGCGGTCATCTCGCTCGGCGGCATCGTCACCGCGCAGTCCATCCGGGTCGCGGGCGACGAACTGGACAACGCGATCATCCAGTACATCAAGAAGGAGTACAGCCTTCTGCTGGGTGAGCGCACGGCCGAGCAGATCAAGATCACGATCGGTTCGGCGTACGACCTCGACGCCGACGAGCACACCGAAGTCCGCGGCCGGGACCTGGTCTCCGGGCTGCCGAAGACGGTCGTGATCTCGGCCGCCGAGGTCCGCAAGGCGATCGAGGAGCCGGTCAACGCGATCGTGGACGCGGTCAAGACGACGCTCGACAAGTGCCCGCCGGAGCTGTCCGGCGACATCATGGACCGAGGAATCGTTCTGACCGGCGGCGGAGCCCTGCTGCGCGGACTCGACGAGCGGCTGCGGCGGGAGACCGGCATGCCGATCCACATCGCCGAGGACCCGCTGGACAGCGTCGCGCTCGGCTCCGGCAAGTGCGTCGAGGAGTTCGAGGCGCTGCAGCAGGTCCTGGACGCCCAGCCGCGCAGATGACATAACACTTCGATTCCGCCGTACGAGACGTTCTCCGCTCGTGCGGCGGATCGTTGATGAGAGGCATAAGCTCCCACAAATGGCCCCTCGGGCTTGCGTTTCGCGTATCGCGCCCGCAAAGGGGCTCCCGAATTCCTATTGAGGAAGGGCACGGCCGCCGCACGTGAGGGACACGAAAGAGAGCCGGCTGCTCCTGGTCCTGCTGGTTGCCATCGCATTCGCGCTGATCACGGTGGATATCCGCGGGGGCAGGAACTCCCCGGTCGACGGTGCCCGGCAGGCCGCGGCCGCGGTGTTCGGCCCGGTCGAGAACGGGCTGTCCTCGGCGGTCGACCCGGTCGGCAACGCGGTCTCGGCGATCCGGGACTCCGGCAGCCGGCACGACCGGCTCGCCACCCTGGAGAAGGAGAACGCGGCCCTCAAGGCGAAGCTCGGCAGCGACGACCGCAACCGCAGCCGCCTGAACCAGCTCGACAGGATGCTGAAGATCGCCGGCGAGGGCCAGTACGGCATCAAGGGCGCCCAGGTCATCGCCATAGGAGCGGCGCAGGGCTTCTCCTGGACCATCACCATCGACGCCGGTGCCAACGACGGCATCAAGCGCGACATGACCGTGCTCAACGGCGACGGGCTCGTCGGCCGGGTCACCACGGTCGGCCCCGACACCTCCACCGTGCTGCTCGCCAACGACCCCGACTTCACCGTCGGCACCCGCATGGAGGGCAGCGACGAACTCGGCTTCGCCTCCGGGCAGGGCGACCGCCCACTGCGCGTGGAACTGCTCAACGGCAAGGCGGAGGTGAGGAAGGGCGACCGGCTCGTCACCTTCGGCTCGGAGGCCGACCGGCCGTTCGTGCCGGGCGTGCCGGTCGGCGTGGTCTCCCGCGTCGAACCCTCCAACGGCGGCCTCACCCGCACCATCTACGTCACCCCGTACGTCGGCTTCACCAAGCTCGACATCGTCGGTGTGGTCGTCCAGGCCCCGAAGAAGGACCCGCGCGACGAGGTCCTGCCGGCCAAGCCCAAGCCGGTTCCGACGCCGACGGTGACGGTCACCGTCAACCCGTCCGCCGACGCGACCGCCAACGACCAGCAGCAGTAGGAGCTGAATCCCCATGCGTGTCAACCGGATCCTGCTCTCCTCCGCGCTGGTCGTCGTGGCCCTGGTGATCCAGGTGAGCGTCCTCGCCCGCCTGCACCTGCCGGGCGCCGTCCCCGACCTGCTGCTGCTCACCGTCCTCGGCCTCGCCATGGTCTACGGCCATGTCGGCGGCGCCCTCGTCGGCTTCGGCGCCGGCCTGCTCGCCGACCTCGCCCCGCCCGCCGACCACGCGGCCGGCCGCTACGCCCTCGTGCTGTGCGTCACCGGCTACTTCGCCGGGCTCATCAGGCCGGAGAACGGCCGCCTGAAGTCGGCGAGCGGCCCGATGGCCGTCGTGGTCGCCGCCGCCATCGGCTCCACCCTGCTGTACGCGGGCGTCGGCGCGCTGGTCGGGGACACCGCCGCCCGCCATGTCGGCCTGCCCGGACTGCTGTTCTCGGCGGCCCTGTACGACCTGCTGCTCGCCCCGTTCGTGGTCCCAGCGATCATGTGGCTGGCCCGCCGCTCCGACAACGACCCGCTCGCCGAGACCGGCCCGGCCACCAAGTCCGGCGACATCTCCGCCGGCTGGCTCTCCTCCGGCACCGGCCTGCGCATCGGCAGCCAGCGCGGCGGCCTGGGCGCGCTGAAGGCCAAGGCCCGCACCCGCTCCGCGCGGGTCAGCCGGATCAAGGGGGTCAAGCGGCTGTGAGTGCCCACGAGTTCACTCGAACGGGTCAGCTTTCACGGAACGGCGGCTCACCGGCCGGTCGTTCATCATTCGTACGCGTACTCGCCTGTGCGCACTGAGAGGGGGAGACAGCCGCAGTGACCAACATCCCCGAGACCGGCCGGACCCCACGGGTCCAGATCCGGCTCGTCGTGATCCAGATCCTCGTCCTCTCCCTCCTCGGCACGCTCGGCGGCCGGCTCTGGTACCTGCAGATCCGCCAGGGCGCCCAGTACCAGAAGGAGGCCTCCGGCAACCACGTCCAGCAGGTCGTCGACCCCGCCGTGCGCGGCGACATCCTGGACGCCCGCGGCGTGCCCCTCGCCGACAACGAGACCCGCCTGGTCGTCTCCGCCTCCCGCACCGACCTGCTCAAGCAGAAGGACGACGGCAAGGCGGTCCTGACCAAGCTGGCCGGCATCCTCGGCATAAAGCCCGCGGAGGTCATCCAGAAGGTCCGGCTGTGCGACGCCAAGACCCCCCAGCCGTGCTGGAACGGCTCGCCGTACCAGCCGATCCCGATCACCGACGAGGCCACGCCCAAGCAGGCCCTGCAGATCCGCGAGCGCTCCGAGGACTTCCCCGGCATCACCGCCGAGCCCGAGGCCGTGCGGCGCTACCCGGGGCCGGGCAAGGCCAACACCGCGCAGGTGCTCGGCTATCTCTCGCCCGTCACCGACGCCGAGATCCAGAAGGCCAAGGACACCGACTCGCCCTATCTGCGCTCCGACATGGTCGGCCGCTCCGGCCTGGAGCGGCAGTACGACAAGGAGCTGCGCGGCAAGGCCGGCGTCACCCGCTACGAGGTGGACAACCTCGGCCGGGTCATCGGCAAGGCCAAGTCGGACGCCGCCGAGCCCGGTTCGAACCTGGTCACCAGCATCGACTCCCGCGTGCAGCGCGTCGCCGAGTACGAACTGGACAAGGCGATGAAGGCCGCCCGCACGCAGTACGACAAGATCACCGGCGAGAACTACAAGGCCGACTCCGGCGCCGTCATCGTCATGGAGGCCAAGACCGGCCGCATCGTCGCGATGGCCTCGGCACCGACCTACGACCCGAACGTGTGGGTGGGCGGCATCTCCGCCAAGGACTACAAGGCCCTCACCGGCAAGGACTCCGACTACCCGCTGCTCAACCGGGCCATACAGGGTCAGGCCGCACCCGGCTCCACCTTCAAGGTGGTCTCCACGGCCGCCGCGGTCAACGCCGGCTACGCCTGGGACGGCGGCTACCCCTGCACCAGCTCCTACTCCGTCGGCGGCCAGGTCTTCAAGAACTTCGAGGGCGAGAACTTCGGCGACATCTCCCTCGGCCGCGCCCTGGAGGTCTCCTGCGACACCGTCTTCTACGGCCTCGCCGACAGGGAGTGGAAGAGGGACGGAGGCATCAACCCCAGGAAGGGCCAGCCGAAGGACTACTTCTTCAAGACCGCCCACCAGTTCGGCCTCGGCAAGGAGACCGGCATCGACCTCCCCAACGAGGTCAGCGGCCGTGTCCCCGACCGCCAGTGGAAGCTCGACTACTGGAAGGCCAACAAGGACGCCTGGTGCAAGAGCGGCAAGAAGGACGGCTCCTACGTCGAGAAGATCGCCTACGAGAACTGCCTCGAAGGCAACAAGATGCGCGAGGGTGACGAGATCAACTACTCCATCGGCCAGGGCGACACCCTCGTCACGCCGATCCAGGAGGCGATGATCTACGGCGCGGTCGCCAACGGCGGCACCGAGTACTACCCGACCATCGGCAAGGCGATCATCAGCGCCGACGGCAGGACCGTCCAGGAGATCAAGCCCAGGGTGCAGCGCAAGCTGCCCGTCAGCCAGGCCACCCTCAAGGGCATGGACGACGCCTTCGCGGGCGTCATCACCCGAGGTACCGCCGCGTGGAAGTTCGGCGGCTGGCCGCAGAACAAGATCCCGCTGCACGGCAAGACCGGTACGGCGGAGGTCTACGGCAAGCAGACCACAGGCTGGCTGGCCACGTACTCCAAGGACTACTCGGTGATCATGACGATCTCCCAGGCCGGTACCGGTTCCGGTTCCGCCGGTGAGGCCGTGCGCAACATCTACAGCGCGCTCTACGGCGTCCAGGGCGACGGCTCCATCGACACGAAGAAGGCGCTGCTGCCCACGCCGCAGAAGGGCCTGCCGAAGGTCCGCAAGGACGGCACGATCATCACCCCCAAGGTCACCGGCGACCCCGCCGAGGACGCCGAGAAGGCCCAGCAGGACAACCCCAGCAACGGGGACGACCAGCAGCCCGCCACCTCGCCCTCGCCCACCACCCGCAACCGCAACACCCGCAGACGGCCACGCGGGACTCGCGCGGGGGGAAGCCGGAGGATGCCCTCATGACCGGCGCGAACGGCTTCTCCGTCTCCGGGTACGGGCCCGAGCGGGCCGGCTGGACCAGGATCTTCGCCCGCGACTCGCTCGCCCGCCGGCTCGACTGGCCGATCCTGTTCGCGGCCACCGGGCTGTCCCTGCTCGGCTCCCTGCTGGTGTACTCCGCGACCCGCAACCGCACCGAGATCAACCAGGGCGACCCGTACTACTTCCTGATCCGGCACCTGATGAACCTCGGCATCGGGCTCGCCCTGATGATCGGCACGATCTGGCTCGGCCACCGCGCCCTGCGCAACGCCGTGCCGATCCTCTACGGCATCTCGCTGTTCGGGGTGCTGCTGGTGCTCACCCCGCTCGGCGCCACCATCAACGGCAGCCGCAACTGGATCGTGTTCGGCGGCGGCTTCTCGCTCCAGCCCGCCGAGTTCGTGAAGATCACGATCATCCTGGGCATGGCGATGATACTGGCGGCCCGGGTCGACGCCGGGGACAAGCCGTACCCCGACCACCGCACGGTCGTGCAGTCACTCGGCCTGGCGGCCGTGCCGATCCTGATCGTGCTGCTCATGCCCGACCTCGGCACGGTCCTGGCCATGGTGTCCATCATCCTGGGCGTGCTGCTCGCCTCCGGCGCCTCCAACCGCTGGATCTTCGGCCTGCTCATCGCCGGTGTGATGGGCTGTGTCGCCATCTGGCAGCTGCACATCCTGGACGAGTACCAGATCAACCGCTTCGCCGCCTTCGCCAACCCGGACCTGGACCCCGCGGGCGTCGGCTACAACACCAACCAGGCCCGTATCGCCATCGGCTCCGGCGGCCTGACCGGCGCCGGCCTCTTCCACGGCTCGCAGACCACCGGCCAGTTCGTGCCCGAGCAGCAGACGGACTTCGTCTTCACGGTCGCGGGGGAAGAGCTGGGCTTCCTCGGCGCGGGCTTCATCATCTTCCTGCTCGGCGTGGTCCTCTGGCGCGCCTGCCGCATCGCCCGTGACTCCACCGAGCTGTACGGGACGATCGTGGCCGCCGGGATCGTCGCCTGGTTCGCCTTCCAGTCCTTCGAGAACATCGGCATGACCCTCGGCATCATGCCGGTCACCGGCCTGCCCCTGCCGTTCGTGTCCTACGGCGGCTCGTCGATGTTCGCGGTCTGGGTGGCCGTGGGACTGCTGCAGTCGATCAAGGTACAGAGACCGATGTCGGCGTAGGCCTCCGGCGGTTCGGCCGCGACCTCGACGGTGTCCGACCGGGTGGATGACGGGCGTTTCCCGGCCATGCACCCGGAATGACCCCTGCCGCGTCGCCCCGCAGCCCACTAGATTCAGTTCATGGCGGATGAGAAGCGCGAGATCGAGCGCAAGTACGAGTCCGACGACGGCGGCCTGCCCGACCTCACCGGCGTCGGCGGCGTGGCGGCCGTCCTGGACAAGGGCCTGATGGAACTCGACGCCACCTACTACGACACCGCAGACGAGCGTCTGGCCGCCGCCGCGCTCACCCTGCGCCGCCGCACCGGAGGCTCGGACGCCGGCTGGCATCTGAAGTTCCCCGTCGCTCCCGGGGTGCGGGACGAGATCCGCGCCCCGCTCTCCGACACGGTCCCCGAAGAGATCGCCGCCCTCGTCCGCTCCCGGGTCCGGAACGCCGAGCTGATCCCCCTGGTCCGGCTGCGCTCCGCCCGAGACGTACGCCACCTCGTCGACGCCGACGGCACCCTGCTGGCCGAGGCGAGTGTCGACGCCGTGACCGCCGAGCGGCTCACCGGCGGGGGCGGCGCGGCCCAGTGGACCGAGATCGAGGTGGAACTGGCCGACGACGGCGACCCCGCCTTCCTCGACCTGGTGGAGAAACGGCTGCGCAAGGCCGGGTTGCGCCCCTCGGCCTCACCGTCCAAGCTCGCCCGCGCCCTGGAACAGACCGCCACGGAACAGACCGCCACGCGGCAGGCCGGCAAGGAACAGAACCCCACGCGGCAGGCCGCCCCAGGGCAGGCCCCAGGACGCCGGCGCGGAAAGAGCAAGCAGCCCGCGCCGCCGGAGACGGCCGGCGATCACGTCCTCGCCTATCTGCGCGCCCAGCGGGACGCACTGGTCGAGCTGGACCCCGCCGTCCGCCGGGACGTGCCCGACTCCGTGCACCGCATGCGGGTCGCCACCCGCCGGGCCCGCAGCACCCTGCGCAGCTTCCGCTCCGTCCTCGACCGCGCCGTCACCGACCCCGTGGGGGCCGAGCTGAAGTGGCTCGCGGGCGAGCTGGGCCTCGACCGGGACCAGGAGGTGCTGGCCGAACGCCTGCGGGCCGGCCTCGACGCCCTCCCGCCGGACCTGGTCACCGGCCCGGTCCACGCACGCCTCACCTCCTGGGCCGAGAACCGGCACGGCGGGGCACACTCCCGTGTCACCGGTGTCCTGGACTCCCGCCGCTACCTGGCCCTGCTGGAAACCCTGGACGCCCTGCTCACCGACCCACCCCTGCGCAAGGCCGCCGGGAAGCAGCCGGAGAAGGTCCTCGCCAAGGCCGTGGACGAGGACCTCGCGACCCTGTCCGCCCTGGTCGAGCAGGCGATCGCCGCCCCGCCCGGCGAGGAACGCGACATCGCCGTGCACGAGGCACGTAAGAAGGCCAAGCGCACCCGGTACGCGGCCGAGGCGGCCACCCCGGCCCTCGGGAAACCGGCCGGCTCCCTGACGAAGGCCATGAAGTCCCTGACCACGCTCCTCGGCGACCACCAGGACAGCGTCATGACCCGGCTGACCCTGCGCGAGCTGTCCGCGGTGGCACACGCGGCGGGGGAGAGCGCGTTCACGTACGGGGTGCTGTACGGGCGGGAGGAGGCCCGGGCCGCGCGGGCCGAGGCGGAGCTGCCCGGACTGTGGACGGAGATCAGGTCCGCGGCCTCCGGCTGAGCGTACGGGGGAGGCCGCCGGTCGGGTTACGCTTGATGGTCACCCCTGTCAGCTCACGAAGGTTCGCGAGATGCCTGCCGAAGCCGCCGAGTCGGTGTTCCCGCAGCTTGAAGCACTGCTCCCGCACGTGCAGAAGCCCATCCAGTACGTCGGCGGAGAGCTCAACTCCACGGTCAAGCCGTGGGACGAGTGCGACGTCCGCTGGGCACTCATGTACCCGGACGCGTACGAGGTGGGTCTGCCCAACCAGGGCGTCATGATCCTCTACGAGGTCCTCAACGAGCAGGAGGGCGTCCTCGCCGAGCGCACCTACAGCGTGTGGCCGGACCTGGAGGCGCTGATGCGCGAGCACCGGGTCCCGCAGTTCACGGTGGACACCCACCGCCCGGTGAAGGCCTTCGACGTGTTCGGCCTGTCCTTCTCCACGGAGCTGGGCTACACGAACATGCTCACGGCCCTGGACCTCGCCGGGATTCCCCTGGAGTCGAAGGACCGCACGATCGACGACCCGATCGTCCTGGCCGGCGGCCACGCGGCCTTCAACCCCGAGCCGATCGCCGACTTCATCGACGCGGCGATCATCGGCGACGGCGAGCAGGCCGTGCTCGACATGACCCGGATCATCCGCGAGTGGAAGGCCGAGGGCCGCCCCGGCGGCCGCGAGGAGGTCCTCTTCCGCCTGGCGAAGACGGGCGGGGTGTACGTCCCGGCGTTCTACGACGTCGAGTACCTCCCCGACGGCCGTATCGCCCGCGTGGTCCCGAACAAGTCGGGCGTCCCCTGGCGCGTCTCCAAGCACACGGTCATGGACCTGGACGAGTGGCCGTACCCGAAGCAGCCCCTCGTCCCCCTGGCCGAGACGGTCCACGAGCGCATGTCCGTGGAGATCTTCCGCGGCTGCACGCGCGGGTGCCGCTTCTGCCAGGCCGGCATGATCACCCGCCCGGTCCGCGAGCGCTCGATCACGGGCATCGGAGAGATGGTCGACAAGGGCCTGAAGGCGACGGGCTTCGAGGAGGTAGGCCTCCTCTCCCTCTCCTCGGCGGACCACTCCGAGATCGGCGACATCGCCAAGGGCCTGGCGGACCGCTACGAGGACGACAAGATCGGCCTGTCCCTCCCCTCCACGCGCGTGGACGCCTTCAACGTCGACCTCGCGAACGAGCTGACGCGCAACGGCCGCCGCTCCGGCCTGACCTTCGCCCCCGAGGGCGGCTCGGAGCGCATGCGCAAGGTCATCAACAAGATGGTGTCCGAGGAGGACCTCATCCGCACCGTCGCCACGGCCTACGGCAACGGCTGGCGCCAGGTGAAGCTGTACTTCATGTGCGGCCTGCCCACGGAGACCGACGACGACGTCCTGCAGATCGCCGACATGGCGACACACGTCATCCAGAAGGGCCGCGAGGTCTCCGGCTCGAACGACATCCGCTGCACGGTCTCGATCGGCGGCTTCGTCCCCAAGCCGCACACCCCCTTCCAGTGGGCCCCGCAGCTCTCCGCGGAGGAGACCGACGCCCGCCTGGCCAAGCTCCGCGACAAGATCCGCGGCGACAAGAAGTACGGCCGCTCGATCGGCTTCCGCTACCACGACGGCAAGCCGGGCATCGTCGAGGGCCTCCTCTCCCGCGGCGACCGCCGCATCGGCGCGGTGATCCGCGCGGTGTACGACGACGGCGGCCGCTTCGACGGCTGGCGCGAGCACTTCTCCTACGACCGCTGGATGGCCTGCGCCGACAAGGCCCTCGCCCCCTACGGCGTGGACGTCGACTGGTACACCACCCGCGAACGCACCTACGAGGAGGTCCTCCCCTGGGACCACCTCGACTCCGGCCTGGACAAGGACTGGCTCTGGGAGGACTGGCAGGACGCCCTCGACGAAACAGAGGTCGAGGACTGCCGCTGGACCCCGTGCTTCGACTGCGGCGTCTGCCCCCAGATGGACACTCGGATACAAATCGGCCCGACCGGCAAGAAGTTGCTTCCTCTGACGGTCAAGAACGCAGGTCCGACGCCGGCTTCGAGCGGTCACACGCACTGAGGTGAGCGAGGCACTCGATCGGGTGATTGAGGCACTGGCGGGGGTGAGCGAGGACGAGGTGGCGGCTGCACTGGCTGCGGTCGGCGCTTCGGTCCCTCGCCTGTCCCTGCCGCTGACGTCCTAGCGGACGCCGCTGCCGGGCCCCAGAAGTACCCCGCCATCGTCTCCGAGGTGGAGTGGGTCTGAGGCCCATTCCGGGTGCGCGACTCTGCCTGACCCCGCGAGCCCCCTTGCCTGATCGAAAGGGGGCTCGTTGGCGTTCGGTTCGTCCGGTGATGCCACCACTGTCGGCGACCCAGTCGGGGCGAGAAGACGGCGGGGCCCAACATCTCGCCGACCGCATGAACAGGCCACAATGGGCTGGGAGGGGCGCGTTGACACCCTGACCCTGGCAAGCCCGGAGAGTAGCGAGGAACACCGGAGAGAGATCCGGGAGACCGCAGGTCAGCGAATCGCCAGCTCAGAGCCGGCCCACATACGCGATCTTCCAAACCAGCAACGCGGGTTCGATTGCCGCCCGCGCTGAACGCCGAAGGCCCGGGCAAGAGGTTGTTTCCCTCTCCCTGGGCCTTCAGCCGTTCCTGGGACGGGTCCAAGCCTCCGGCGGCGCGCTCAGCGCTTGAAGGAGCCCTTGGTCTGTTCCTTCGTGCCCCGCATCTTGCCTCGCGCTTCGAGAGCGGCACCTTTCGCCGCGAGGGTTTCCTTGTGCATCGCGTGGGCCGCCGTCCGCACGGTCTTTCCGACGATCTGTTCGGCCTTTGCCTTGGCCCGTTCTCCGGCGCTCATCTCGGTACCTCCGTGGGTCTCACTGGCCGTGTGCCCCTTGAGGCAAAGGATGAAGCCACCCTTGTGGGCCGCGTTGGCAAGGGGCGGCCGAGGTCCCCCCGGGCCCGACGCGGAGGGGTTCCGGATCCGCTCCCACCTGGATGATCGCCTCGATGCCTTCGTGGCGGCGGCACCTGTCGCAATGGACGGCCCGCTTCGCGTGAGGGGATCGGAACGATGTCAGTGGCAGCTCAGCCGGGGACGTGCAGCCCCGCCGACTGCGCCGTCTCCGGTGAAGCACGTACCCCCATGCAGAAGCCGAGCACGTCCTTGCGCGATCCCGTCCCGCAATCCACTCGAGCGCAGTACTCTCAGGCGGGCGCTACGGATTGGAGGGGGGGATGATCAACCGTCCTGACCGAGTTCTGATGGCCAGGGACAGTCTTACCTATATGGCGCGAAGATTGCGGACGTTCTCTGCCTTCGGTGCATCCTGGCTTTCCGCCATAGTCGTACTTGGTAAGTTCGGGGTGCTGCCATTCTCCATTTTCGCGGCGATGTTGGCTTTGGCTGCAGTTCTGTTTTGGTTGTTTGATCCGGTATGGGGGAGGCGGCGAAATCGGATACGCGCGGGCGATGGGTATGATGCGCTTGATGAATTCGACTCGGTCTATCGGCGCGTGCGCATTCTGCAATCTGAAAAGGCGCTGGATGTAGCGAAAATTAGACGCGAGTACGCTAATTTCGTCAACGTTGATGCGCAGGGCTACTGGGAGCGCCTAGAGGTGGTGGAGGCGCAGATTGAGGGCGAGGAAGTTCAAGCCGGTATCGAGGCGCTTAGTGACATGCTCGGGGGTGCGCGAATAGATCCCGACTCTTCTGAGACCCACAAGGCCGTGGAGTACGCGGCGTCGAGTGTTTTGGAAGTTTTCCATCTCATCGGACCTCCCCCTCCAGGGATAGCTGAATCGCGTGACAATAGCGGGGGAGATGCGCCCGACTCCGGGGCGGGAGTTTCTTGGAGGGGTCGTGCCTGAGCAAGATGGCGAAAACCTCCTCCCCTCTCGCTCTGAAGACGTCTTCGCATCCATGAATGCGTGGTCGAATCTTCCCGCGGCGCATCTCAAAGTGGCGTTGAACTTCTGGGATGCGCACGAGCGGAGAAATCACGAATACCGAATGAAGCAGGAAGAGAATCGTAACCGCCTCGATGTTGCGGGTATGGTTTGCGCGTTTGTTATCGCGGCAGCTTCAGTAGGGGGTGCAATATTCTTCGGGGTTGAGCATGACCCCTGGATGGCTGGTGTAATGCTCAGTCCGAGCGTGTTCGTGATTCTGAAACTGTTCATCACGCGCAAGGGGGACAAGTCGGATCTTAAGGCGGCGGGGTCGACTCTCAACGAAATCTCACAGCTTAGAGGTTCACCCCCTGCCCAATGACGGGCTCGCCTGTTCTCTGCCGCCCCAAAACGCCCATGCGCGCCGGCCGTGGCGTTGGCTTCCCTTGACGGCAGTTCTTGACGGCAACAGCGGTGGACGTTGCCGTATCCGAAGACGCGACGCATACGGACACAAGCCACGCCCCGTCAGAGCTAGGACCCGAATCCCCCTCTTGACCGTGCCACGCCAGAAGCCTCAAGCCTGCCCGACTTGGTCACCAGACCACCACATACGGCATCAGACGATCGCCTCGGGGCTCGTCCGCCCATGAACGCAGGTGAACGGCCCTGTACGTCACCCAACAAGGCACCAACGGACTTGGAAAGCGGGCGCCTGCTCCAGCGGCAGTGCCGTAATCAGTGCGCGGCCAGCGCTGGCAGGTCTCTCCCCGCGCCATGGCCGTTCGCACAGGTCAGCGCCCCAACCCGCCGCAATGCCCGCAGCTTCCCAAGCTGAAGGACCAGGCCGCCAACCGGAAGAGGAAAGGCCGCCGGGGCGGCCGTCCCACGTGTCACGACGGCGATCTTTACAAGGAGCGGAACACCGTTGAGCGGCTCATCAACAAGTTGAAGGCATGGCGGGGAATCGCGACTCGATACGACTGCCCGAGAGCTACCTCGCCGGCCTCCACCTCCGTGCCTCGATGAACTGGATCAACGACCTTCTGAGGGCAACTACCTGATCACAACATCACACAGGCCCTAAGGCGTCGCCGTGGTCTGTTCGGTGGTCAGGCGGGCCCGCCAGTCACGGACGTAGTCATGGGAGAGGGAGGCCAGGCGGGCTATCTCCGCGTCGTCGCGGCCGTCGGCCCACGCCAGTATCCGGGTCACGGTGCGGTTCCGCGCGGCGCGGAAGTCCCTGAGCATGCTTTCGAGACGTTCGACCTCCTCGCCTTCGTAGATAAGCTGCCGGTCGACGGAGGCCCGTTCGTCGGCGCGCAACCGCTGCAGATAGGCGGACAGGCCCGTCAGGACCAATCCCTCCTCGTGCGCGGCTCTCTGGAAGCGTTCGGCCAAGGCCGCCAGCACACAGTCCGGCACATCGGCGAGCGTGGCTCCGGGGGGCTTGGCCGCCTCCCAGGTGCCCCTGCCGGCCTCTGTTGTCTCCAGCCAGGTGCGGGCCTCCGTCGGGGAACGGTCGCCGCACGCCCGGGCGCGGTAGGCGTACAGGGCGGCTCGGTGGCCATAGAAGGTGAAACCGTCCTCGATCTGCCGGTCGCCGGGGCGGCACATCCGCCCCGGGACACCGCCGTAGCCCGAGTCGGGCCGGTAGTCGGCGTAGGCCTCCAGTTCCGCGTCGGTGGCCACTCCCCAGGACGGGTCGCACAGGTCGGGGTTGCTCGCGAGGAACGCGCCGACCTCGACCCGCCACGCGGGGACGGGGCTCATCCGGAGCCTGGGCCAGACGACCGCTCCGGAGGGAGCGAAGGTGTAGGTGGCGGCCTGCTCGATGTCGTCCCAGGCGGTGGCGGCCTCGGCGGACCACTCCAGTTCGCCGGCCGGTCCCGTACGGTGTATCGAGTCCACGAGCCGCTGTACGGCGGGGAGTATGCGCAACGCGAGCGCATGCAACTCCTCGGCGGTGAAGAAGCGCCAGGAGTAGCCGCGCTGCTCGTCGTGCGCGAGGTGGGTCAGCAGGTACACGAGAACGCCGGGGGCCGGCAGCGTCCCGTCGCCGAGTGCGCTGCGCGGGACACCGGGGAGCTGGCGCTCCAGGTGCTCGCGCGAGGCCCGCCAGTCGACGTCCCCGAACCAGACCGCACCGCTCTGCGCGTCGATGGCCAACCACTGGTGGTATCCCACGCCCGGGCCGTACCGCTCCTCTTGCTGCTCGGCGTCTTCGTCGTGCCAGACGTATTCGGCGGGGGGCGGGTTCAGCTCCACGGCCACGAAGCCCTCCTCCGGGCGGTAGCCGGTGAGGATGCGGGCCGTGATCGGTGCGCTGTCGGCGGCGGTCATGAGGGGTTTCCTCTCGGTGGAACAGCAACCGCCGCAAACCGTAGTGCGCCCGTCGACCATTAGTTCAATTTTCAGTCATTTACGCCTGGCACGACACGGCAGGCGGACACCGCCGGGGCCTCGGCGTCACGCGAGGTCTACGCGCATGCAAGCGGCCACCAGGTTGGCCGTATTTCACATGGCCTCCATGTTTTGCTCACTTCATGTGAACCCGACGATCGACGGCCCCGGGGTATGCCTGCGACCTGCGGCGAACGGTCCGGTCGCCGAGCAGACCCATTGCCTGGCCCGCTGTGTCGTCGTCGCAGGTCGGTGGCGCCCGGCAAAGCACAGCCGGAGCGGCTCAGTCGCTCAGCAGCCGCCATGCGGTGAGGGCGAGTGCGGCCCGTAGCAGTCCGGCGGGCTCGGTGAGGTCGATGGCCAGGGTCTTTCCGATCTGTTCGAGTCGGCGGGCGACGCTGCTGTGGTGCAGGTGGAGGAGGTCGGCGGCCCGGCGCAGGGAGCCGGCCGCGCAGTAGGCGTCGAGGGTCTCCAGATCTGCCGGGTTGCCGGCGATGCGGGCGATCGCGGCCACGTCGGCGTTGTCTCGCGCGGCGTTCCGGGGTAGCTGTGCGAGGAGGGCCAGCGCCCCCAGGGCGTCGTGGTGGACGACTGGCCGGCGTGCGGTGGTGAAGCGGAGGGCGGTGCGGGCTTCCCGCCAGGACCGGTCGGGGCTTTCGGCGGCGCCGATGCCCGCGCGCACTCCTGCCGGCACCCGGGCCCGGTCCACGGTGGTCGCGAGGATGACGCCCACGTCGGCGAGTGGTGCCGCCTTCACCGGGCGGGTCGGGCAGAGCAGGCGGCCGACCTGGTCGAGGGGAAGCGGGGACCGTACGGCGACGACGTGGACCGGCAGGTCGGCGGCGAAGCCCAGGAGCCGCAGCGCCCGAGCCCTGGCCGCCTCGTCACTGTCCGCGCTGATCACCAGTTCGACGAGGGCGGGGTCGGCCATGGTGGTGCGGGCCGGGCCGTACCGCTCGACGACCGCCGCCGCGGCGATGGCGAGCCGGTCCAGCAGCACATCATCGAGCGGGACGGGCGGACCGGGCCGCTCCAGCCACACCGTGCCGATCTCCTCCTCGTCGAGGGTGATCGGCGTGGTGGCGGACACGGGGTGCCGCGGGGCGGGCGCTTCCCTGCCATCGGGCGACATGCGGATCGACTGCCCCGTGCCGTGCAGCCTGATCCCGGCCACGCACTCCGCCAGGCCCGCCGAGGCCCGGGCGAGCGCCGGGAGATCCACCCGTCGACGCATCAGCGTGTCGTAGAACATGACCACCCGGATCGCGCCTTCGACTTGCGCGTCCAGTTGTGACAGTCGTTCGGCCAGTGCCTCCATGTCAGGAGGATAGGCGCCGATCGGTGCGCAACGCGGGTGGGATGCCCGACAGTTGGCGGATGATCCCAGGCGGTGGCGCCCGTCAGGATGGCCGGCATGGATCCCGAACTCGAAGCATTCATCCCCCTGTTCCCCCGAGTCGATCTGACCGACCCGGTCACCGAGCGCAAGAGCTTCGCCGGCTTGGCGGCCAGGCTGCCGCCGGCGGACACCGCGGGTATGGAGATCGCGGACCGCACCGTTCCGGCCGATCCCGACGTGCCGGTGCGGATCTACCACCCGCACCAGGCACACGGCGGCGTCATCGTCTGGCTGCACGGCGGCGGATTCGTGATGGGCGACCTGGACTCCGAACACCCGTGGGCCGCCCGGATCGCGGAAGCCTCCGGCGCGGTGGTGATCTCGGTGGGCTACCGGTTGGCCCCCGAGCACCCGTTCCCGGCCGCCCTGGACGACGCCTTCGCCGTGCTGAACTGGACGGCCGAGCACGCGGCCGAGCTCGGCATCGCCCCGGAGCGGATCGCGGTCGGAGGCCACAGCGCCGGCGCGGGCCTCGCAGCCGGGCTGGCGTTGCGGGCACGTGACCAGCAGGGCCCCCCGATCCGCTACCAGTTGCTCAACCAGCCCCAGCTCGACGACCGGCAGGAGACATGGTCGCAGCGGAACTTCACCGGCACACCCTGGATGAACCGCGACAAGGTCACCGCCTCATGGCGGCACTACCTCGCCTCCGCCACTGCCACGCCGTACGCCGCCCCCGCGCGGGCCACCGATCTGTCCGGCCTGCCGCCCGCCTACCTCGCCACCGCGGAACTCTGCCCGAACCGCGACGAGGACATCACCTACGCGCTGCGCCTGCTCCAGGCGGGCGTGTCCGTGGAACTGCACCAGTGGCCCGGCACCTTCCACGGCTCGCAGGCGATCCTGTCCGCCGAGGTGTCGCAGCGGCAGATCGCCGAACTCGCCGCGGTCCTGCGCCGAGCCCTGGCCGAGTGAGCCGTGGATGTCGAAGAGCACGGGGATTGCCCCGCTGTACGCATCGGTCGAGAGAGGACGAGTGCCGTGAGGAGCCGACTGGCGGTACGTGCCGGCGTGGCCGCGCTGAGTGTAGGTGCGGGCACGGTGGCGGCGGTTCCCGCGCCCGACGGGAGTGGGTCCGCGCCGACCGGCAGCACGAGTCCGTCAACCGGCCTGGACCCCGCCGAGCTGCAGGCCGCCCTGGACGGTGTCCACCGCGCGGGGATACCGGGGGTGTACGCCGAGGTGCGCGACGCCGGCCAGGTATGGCGCGGCGCCTCCGGGGTCGCCGATGTCGGGACCGGGCGTCCCGTCAGGCCCGACATGCGGCAGCGGGTCGGCAGCATCACCAAGACCTTCACCGCCGCCGCGATCCTGCAGCAGGTCGAGAAGGGCCGGATCCGGCTCGACGCGCCGATCGGCGACCATCTGCCGCAGCTGGTGCCGGGAGAACGGGGCAGGAAGATCACGGTGCGGATGCTGCTCAACAACACCAGCGGCATCCCCGACTACATCTCCTGTGCGTTCCCGTCCCTCCAGGAGACCCCTTCCACGCCGGAGACCTCGCCCAGGAGCCTGGACGACAACCGGTTCAGGCAGTTCGAACCGGCTGAGCTGATCGAGATGGGGCTCACGGCACCTCCCGCCGGCGAGCCGGGAGAAACTCCCGGGGCGTATTCCAACACCAATTTCCTGCTTCTCGGCCAACTCCTGGAGAAGGTAACCGGTACCACGGCCGAGAAGTACATCACCCGGAACGTCATTGAGCGCGCTGGGCTCCGGCACACCGAGTTCCCGACCGGGCCGCACGTCAAGGGGCCGCACTCGCGGATGTACGAGGCGCTGTACGGCCTGATCGACCCGCCGCGCGACTACAGCGTCTACACCATGTCGTGGGTGACCACCGGCGCCGGTCTGGTGTCGACCATGGACGACGTCAACCGCTTCTACCGCAGGCTGCTCGACGGCGAGATTGTCAGCCGGTCATCGCTGGCGCAGATGCAGCGCACCGTCCCGGTCATCGCCCTGGACGGGACGATGGTCGACTACGGCCTCGGTCTGCACAGGTTCCGGATCCCGGGCTGCGGCACCTTCTGGGGCCACGACGGCACGGTCTGGGGAGCCACGACGATGTCCCTGACCCGCGCCGACGGCAAGCGGCAGATGTCCGTCGCGATGAATCTCGCCAGGTGGAACCGGCCGGACTCCGCGGGGAAGCCGCGGCGCCACCCCATCGACGACGCGCTGGCGACCCTGTACCGGCAGGCCATGGGCGACAGGGGAAGCGTCCACGCCGAGGACGCCCCGCTGGTTCCGCCGTCGAGCCCGTAGCCCGGGATGACGATCCGGCCCGCCGAGGTGCCGCAGCGGCAGAGCGCCGAGCTCGGCGCCGCCCGTCGCCGCGCCGCGGTCGAGCGAGTGGGCCGGCCACGGCGCGGCCGGCCAGGCCCGGACCGGCAGGCCACCTCCATCGCCTGTGTTCCACCCCGAGCGGGACGGCTGGCAGTTGATGACCTTCCATGGGGAGACCGGCGCCGACGTCCACGCGGACCATGGGGAGGTCCACCCCGAGGCGGATGAAGTCGTCTCCTGCCTCACTGGCGGCATACGCCTCGTCTTCCGCCCGGAGCAGCCGGGAGAAAGGGAGGAGGAGGTCAAGCTGACGGCGGGAACCGCGGTCATCGTGCCGCGCGGGCGATGGCACCGCATCGCGTTGGACGCCCCCGGCGACCTCATGTCCCTCACGCTGCCACGTGGCAGCCGCCTGGAGAAGCGGACCGAGGCCCGGTAGTGAGTGGCGTGACCCGTGCCGCTGGGCAGCCTCCGAGCCGGGCCGAGGGGGCGGATTAGGATCGGGCGGTGATCCACAGCGAGGAGACCGTCGCGGCCGAACGGGACCGGGTACGGCAGCGCCCCCCGGCCGAGTCGGCTCCGCCGGTGCTGGCCGCCTTCACCGTCGATGTCGCCGACGGTGTCGCCGAGGCGTACGCGCGGCGCGTACGCGATGTCCTTTCCGCCGCGCTCCACCTGGCCTGTACGGCGGAGTTCGGCGACGAGGACCTGCCGGCGGATGCGTTCCCCGGCTGGTTCACGGCGGTCTCCGCCCGCGACGGTGAGGTGCGGGAAGGGTTCGCCCGGGACGGGCGCGCCGCGTACCTGCGGCGGAGTGCGGAAGGTCCGTGGGATCTGCAGAACTGGATCTACCGGTTCGATCCGGACGAGGACTCCCGCGGCTGGGAATTCTGGGATGCCGTGCCGGTGGGGCCGGGGCAGGTCCGTGTCTGGGTGGACAGCTGGGGGGAGTCCTTCTTCGGCTCCCTTGACCTGCTGTGGCTGCTGTACACGGCCGGTGCCGCACACGTCGAGGGGCCGGAGGTCCGCAGGGCGGGCAGGTGGGTGTCCGAGGCGGGCGGCCGGTGACGGAGGCAGACGGCCGGTGACGGAGGCAGACGGTACGGCTGACCTGGTTCATGCGCACCCGCAGAGGACACTCGCGGCATTCACCCACACCTACAAGAGGCGCCTCGGTCCGTGCGGGCTCGTCGCCCGCGTCACCCTCGATGTCCGGCCCATGGCCGAGCCGCCGCGCGAGGCGCGCCGCGTCGGTGGCTCAGGTGTCTGGTGGCAGCCGCCACCGGGGCTCACCTCGGGGGACGAGAGGTGGATGGCGTTCGGTCTCGGGCTGGTGGCAGGGCAGCTGGACGCTCTCAGCGGCGGAATCGGCGCCCTGCTGGTGCGGGTGGACGACTGGGACGTGCCCATGCTGACGGACTACCAGGAGGAAGTCGCCGCCGCGGCCGTCATCGAGGGTCTGCGGGAGCACTGCGGCATAGCCGGCATCGGCATCGGCCTGGCCTTCGACCGGGACGGGAATCGCTATCGGTTCACCTGGGGCGGTGCGCCGGCGTAGCCCGCCGGTCCGGGGTGATCCGGAGCGCCCGCGCCTCATTTGCCGCATTCGCCTGCTCACTCGCTGTCGAAGCCATGGATACTCCTGGTGACGGGGGCGGCTGATCGATTCGGTGAAGGAGGCTTCCGGTGCCGGTGCTGGCGCGATCGTGGCGATGGGGCCGGTTGCTCCTGGCCCTGGTCGTCACCGCCGGACTGCCGACCGCTGCCACGCCCTCCGTCCGGGCGGCGACCGACGCGGGGGCCGGCAGCATCCCGCAGGACCTCACCCGGTACGTCAACCCGTTCGTCGGCACGAAGAAGACCGGTGGTACCAGCTACGACGGAGGCAACACCTTCCCCGGCGCCGACGCTCCCTTCGGCATGGTGCAGTGGAGCCCGGACACCCGCAGTCCCCGGCCCGGCGGGTACGACTACACCGACCACGCGATCCGCGGCTTCAGCCTGACGCACCTCTCCGGCGCCGGCTGCACGGCCGCCCAGGACCTGCCGTTCATGCCCCACGCGGGCGCGGTGGCCGAGTCTCCGGCCAGCGCGCCCGACGCCTATCTGGACGGTTTCTCGCACGACGCCGAGTCGGCGCGGCCCGGCTACTACGGTGTCACGCTCGCCTCCGGCACGAAGGTCGAGCTGACCGCGACCCAGCGCTCCGGGGCCGGCCGCTTCACCTACCCCGCCGGCAGCACGGCGTCGCTCCTCATCGGGCTCTCCGGCTCCCAGCGCGGCGCGTCCGACGCCCGCGCGACCATAGACGAGGCCCGCCGCACGGTCACCGGCTATGTCGGCGGCGGCGGCTTCTGCGGCAGCGGCAACCGCTACCGCGTCTACTTCTCGGCCACCTTCGACCAGCCCTTCGCCTCTGTCGGCACATGGCACGACGGCACCGTCACCCCTGGCGCCAGGAGGGTCGGCGCGGCCACGGGCAAGGGCGGCGCCTACGTCACCTTCGACACCGCCCGGTCACCGACCGTGGGCGTCAGGGTCGGCCTGTCGTATGTGAGCATCGCCGGCGCCGCCGAGAACGCGGCGCGGGAGCAGGGCCCGGCGTCGTTCGACACCGTTGCCGAAAGGACCCGGACCCGGTGGAACGCCCGGCTGCGCCAGATAGAGGTCGCCGGCGGCACCGGCACCCAGCGAACGACCTTCTACACGGCCCTGTACCACTCGCTCCTCCAGCCCAATGTCTTCGACGACGTGAACGGCCGGTACATCGGATTCGACGGCCGGATTCACAAAGCCCGCGACGGCCACCACCAGTACGCCAATTTCTCCGGCTGGGACATATACCGCTGTGAGGCGCAGCTGCTCGCCCTCCTCGCACCGGACGTGGCCTCGGACATCGCCCAGTCCATGTACAACCAGGCGCACCAGGCCCATGACGTGTGGGACCGGTGGTCGGTCGACAACGACTTCGCGGGCGTCATGAACGGCGATCCGTACCACTCGATCCTCGCCAGCATCTACGCCTTCGGGGCCACCGATTTCGACGCCGGGGCAGCCCTGGCGTCCATGGTCAAGGGCGCGACCACGATCCAGAAAACCGGCGCCCGTCATGTCGAGCGGCCCCATCTCGCCGACTATCTGTCACTCGGATACGTGCCCGACGACGCGTCGACCACCCTTGAGTACACCACCGCCGACTTCGGAATCGCGGCGCTGGCCGGACGGCTCGGGGACACCGGCACGCAGACGACGTTCATGAAGCGGGCACAATACTGGCGGAACCTGTTCAACCCCGCCAGTTCCTGGATTCAGCCGCGCAGCCGCGACGGCTCCTTCCCGTCGCCGTTCAACCCGGCCGACGGGAAAGGCTATGTCGAGGGCAATGCCGCCCAATACGAGTGGATGGTGCCGTACGACCTCGCCGGGCTTTTTACGGCGATGGGCGGCGACGACGAGGTCGTCCCCCGGCTCGACGAGTTCTTCAGGGAATTGAATGCCGGGCCGGCCGAGCCGCACGCCTTCCTGGGCAACGAACCGTCCCTGAACTCTCCCTGGGTGTACGTCTACGCGGGCGCCCCCCATCGCACCCAGGACGTGGTCCGCCGCGCCGTCAACACGCTGTGGGGCCCCGGCCCCGGGGGCGAGGCCGGCAACGACGACCTGGGCACCCTGTCGTCCTGGTACGTCTGGTCGGCGCTCGGCATGTACCCGCAGGTGCCGGCCCGGGCCGAACTGGTGCTGGCCAGTCCCCTGTTCCCGGCCGTCACCGTGCATCGGGACGGCGGCCGGTCGATGAGAATCCACGCGCCCGGCGCGGACGCGGACACGCCCTACGTGCACGCCTTGAAGGTCAACGGCGTCAGCTCCTCCCGGGCCTGGCTCCCGGAGTCCTTCGTGCGCGAGGGCGGGACCCTCGACTACACGCTCAGCGACACCCCCGATACGGCCTGGGGCGCCGCGGCAGGAGACGCCCCGCCGTCCTTCCGCGGCGGGCAGACCCCGTCCCGGCACCACTGTGCATCGCGAGACTGCCGCGCCGGACGATGCCACCGCCATCCCGGCCGGGGCCGGCACCACCGTCCGGGCGGGTGCCACGCGCGCGGCCACCACCGGGAGACGGGAATTCATTGACCGGGAACACCGTGTTTTTCCAGAAATAGGCATGTGCCTCAAGGGCGTGTCAAATGAGGCGCCGCCGCATTTTTAGTACCGTGTGGTATAGCGAAGTATCACCGCAGGTCACGCCTTCCGGGTAACGAAGGAGGCCAATGTCCATCCACGGTTTCGGTGGACTTTCTGCACTCGAAGTCCACCCACTCCAGACTGTTCTCTGCGGAAGTGGCAGCCACCGCAAAAACACCATCGCCCTGGCCGGTCTACTGGCCTGTGTCGTCAACGGCGACACGATGACCAGCGTGCTGCACGCGGCCGCCTGGTTGGTGGTGGCGATCACCATCCTGGTTCTCGTGCAGCTGGTCGCGGCCCGCCTTCCTGCCGGGCGCCGTGAACTCAAACGGCCCAAGGAAAGGAGTCGTACGGCAGAATGACAGTCCGACCATGCGAATGTTGGCGAGCTCAGGTATCCGAGACCCGGTACCAGCGATATCCGAGGAAAAAGGAGGATGCTCGTCATGCGAGGAGCAGCGCCAGCAAGGACATGGTCGACCCGGGCGAGATGGGGAGTGAGGGTCGCCGGCGCCGGCCTGACAGCGGCCGCGGCACTCGGCGTCGCCGCCGGTCCGGCGTTGGCCCAGGCGGGTCCCCCGAGCAACGCGGGCGTGCAGCCCGTGGAAGTGGACGACAACCCGCCCGTGTCCTGTCCCGCGGGGGCGACCGGGTTCCGCGTGGAGGACCCCGCCACCGGCCCCGTCTCGATCCCCGGCGACGGAACCTTCCAGCTCACCGTCACCGACACCTCGGCGGGACAGGTGTTCAGCTTCAGCATCCCCGCGACTGATCACCGCGCCGCGGTCAAGGTCACCGCCAAGGGCGGCACCGGCGGCGCCAACGTCTACACGTACGACAGCACGACGGGCTTCCCCACCGGCATCACGATGGACGGATCGCTCCACACCCCCATCAACCCCAGCGGCAAGTTCGCGGACCTCAGCCACATCGACTTCTGCGTCATCCCCAGCACCTACTGACGGCGACCACCGACCGCGACCACTGACAGCACCTGCTGAGGAAGCGGCCGTCCGAGCCCCGTCCCGATTGCGAAGGCAAGCGACCCGGCGTTGCAATCAAGTGTGAGGCACTTCGGCGGCGCCGAGTCGGCCGACCGCCCCGCTCCCGGGACGGCGGCCGGCCGTAAGGGGCTCAGGAACGACGCCCTGGGCATGTTCTCCTCGGTGGCCATGGGCCTGGCGTCCACCGGCCCGGCGTACAGCCTGGCCGCGACGCTGGGCCTCATCGTGGCCGGGGTCGGACTGCAGGCGCCGATCGTCACGATGCTGGCGTTCATCCCGATGCTCCTGGTCGCGTACGCCTTCCGGGAACTCAACGCGAGCAACGCCGACTGCGGGACCACCTTCACCTGGGCCACCCGTGCCTTCGGGCCGCGCACCGGCTGGATGGGCGGCTGGGGTCTCATCGTCGCCAACATCATCGTCATGGCGAACCTCGCCGCGGTCGCCGCCGCCTACGGCTTCCGGCTGGTGGGCCTGGACGACCTGGCGGACAACCGGCTGTGGACCACCCTGGCGGGCATGGTCTGGATCGCCGCGCTGACCGTGATCTGCTACGTCGGCATCCAGGTCTCGGCGGCCGTCCAGCGCTGGCTGCTGTGCCTGGAAGTGGCGATGCTGGTCCTCTTCGCCGTCGCCGCGCTCGTCAGGGTCTACACCGATCCTCCGCCGACGGCGATCCATGTCTCCGCGTCCTGGTTCAACCCCTTCCGGGTGCCGTCGGCGACGGCCCTGACCTCGGGCTTCCTCGCGGGCGTCTTCATCTACTGGGGCTGGGACACCGCCTTCTCGGTCAACGAGGAAACCGTCGACAGCACCCGCGTCCCCGGCCGCGCCGCCGTGCTGTCCACCGTGCTGCTCCTGGTCATGTACGGGCTGGTGTCCACCTCCGCGCAGGCGTTCGCGGGAGTCGGCACCTCGGGCATCGGGCTCGGCAACACGCGCAACTCCGACGATGTGCTCTCCGGACTGGGCGAGGCCGTGTTCGGGAGCCAGGGCACGGGACTGCTGCTGTCGAGACTGCTGATCCTGATGGTGCTGACCTCCGCGCTGGCCTCCGCCGAGACCACCATCCTGCCGCTGGCCAGGACCGTCTTCTCGATGGCGGTCCACAAGGCGGTCCCCTCCCGGTTCGCCCGGGTCCACCGCAGGTTCCTCACCCCCACCTGGGGGACCGTCGGCATGGGAGCCGCCTCGATCGCGCTGTTCGGCCTGCTGGCGTCGTTCAGCCACAACGTCCTGGCCGACTCGATCGACTCCGTCGGTCTCGCGATCGCGTTCCAGTACGGACTGACCGGCTTCGCCTGCGTCTGGTACCACCGCAAGGTCCTCACCCGCAGCGCCCACGACCTGCTCTTCAAAGGCCTGCTGCCCGGACTCGGCGGGCTGGTCATGGCCCTGCTGTTCCTCTACGCCACCTTCGTCGTCTACGCGGACCCCAGGTACGGCACCACCACCGTCGACCTGCCCCTGATCGGCAGGACGGGCGGGGTCACGGTGCTCGGCCTGGGCGCCCTGCTGATCGGTCTCCTGCTGATGCCGCTCGTCACCCGTGGCCACGGCGTGGCCCTCAAGCTCCAGCGGAGCCTGCTCCCGCGCCGTCTGCCGCCGCACGCCGCCGTCGACTCGGCGAGCCGCTATCTGCCCGCCGACAGCGGCTCCGGGGTGGGCGGGGACTGGTACGACGTCATCCCCCTGTCCGGCAGCCGGGTCGGGCTGGTCGTCGGGGACGTGCTCGGCCACGGTCTGCGCGCCGCGGCCACCATGGGGCGCCTGCGCACGGGGGTCCGCGTCCTGGCCCGGCTGGACCTGGCCCCGGACGAGCTGCTGTCCCGGCTGGACGACCTGGTCGACCAGACCGGGTACGACGGCGGCCCCGGCCACGGCCCGGGCATCCGGCGGCAGCAGCCCGACGCGGCCATGGGCGTGAGCTGCCTGTACGCGGTGTACGACCCGGTCTCGGGCAAGTGCAGCCTGGCGCGGGCCGGGGAGTCGGTGCTGGCGGTCGTCGCGCCGTACGGAGGCGCCGTCGACCCTCTTCAGCTGCCGCCCGGACCGCCGCTGGGCGTCGGTGGGCCGCCCTACCGGAGCAGCGAAGTGGAGGTGGCGCCGGGCAGCCTCGTCGCCCTCTTCACGGACGGCCTCCTCCAGGCGGCCGACGACCGTGCCGCCGGGCTCGCGCAGCTGTGCCGGGTCTTCGACGGCGCGGAGGCGTCCCTGGAGGCGCTGTGCGAGAAGACGGTGACCGCGCTGCTGCCCGGGGCGGTGGACGTGGACGCGACGCTGCTCACGGTCCGCACCCGCCGGCTCGACCGGAACCAGTTCGCCGAGTGGGCGCTGCTCGCGGACCCGGCGGCGGTGGCGACCATCCGCACCGCCGTCACCAAGCAGCTCGGCGACTGGGGACTGGACGGCCTGGCGTTCACCACCGAACTCATCGTCAGCGAACTGGTCACCAACGCCATCCGCTATGCCGGCGGCCCGATCCAGGTACGCCTGATCCGCGACCGGACCCTGACCTGCGAGGTCTCCGACACCGGCCACACCTCGCCCAATCTGCGGCACGCCGCGAGCGATGACGAGGGAGGCCGGGGCCTGTTCATCATCGCCCAGATGACCCACCACTGGGGCACGCGCTACACCCCGACGGGCAAGACGATCTGGACCGAACAGGACCTGCCGTGACCGAGCGCACGACCTGGCCGGATCCGAACGGGCGGGCCCGGCGTCTACCCCGGTATGGAACTGCACAAGCCGCCTCCCCGGCCCCGGCAGCCGGAAGGTTGCCTCACCGTCGCGATCCGGATCCCCCTGCGGATCGTCGTCCTGGTGCTGGTGGTGCCGGTGCGGATGGCGTGGGACGTCCTCGTCGTCACCGGAAGGTTTCTGCGGGACACCGTGTTCAGGCCGCTCGGCCGGGCACTGCTGTGGGCCGGAAAGGCTCTGCTCGTCTGGCCGTTCGTGGGCCTGTGGCGCTATGTCCTGGTGCCCGTCGGCACGGCGCTCGGGTGGCTCGGCACCGTCCTCGTCGTCGTACCGGCCGGGTGGGTGTACCGGTACGTGCTCACGCCGGCCGGGCACGCCGTCGCGTGGCTGGCGCGCGGGGTGTACGCGCGCGTGCTGCGCCCCGTCGGACACGCGGTCACCTGGCTGCTCAGGGGCATCGGCACCGTGCTCGCCGCCGTGGGCATCGCCGTGTACACGGCCGTCGCCTGGCTGGTGCGGTATCTGCTCGTCGTGCCCGCGCGGTGGGTGTACGACCGGGTCCTCGCGCCCGTCGGACGCGCCGTCGCCCGGTGCGTACGCGGGCTGGGGTGGCTGCTGGGCGTGATCGCCACCGGCGCCGGCGTCGCCCTGTACTGGACCCTGCGCGTCCTCCTCGTCCTGCCCGCCCTCGCACTGTGGCGCTGGGGCCTCGCGCCCGTCGGCCGGTTCCTCGCCCTCGTGGCGCGCGAGACCGGGGGACGCCCTCGGGCACGCCTGGCGGATCGCCGGACGCGTCTCGCGGGCCGTCGGCCGCGCACTCGGGACCCTCTTCCGGTGGATCTTCGTGGAGCCGGTGCGCTGGATGTACCGGACCGTCCTCACCCCGGTCGGCCACGTCGTCCGGGACGCGGTCCTGCGGCCCGTCGCCGGGGGCGCGCGCGTGGTGGGCCGGGCCGTGCGCGAGGCGCTGGCCGGTGCCCGCGACACGGTACGGCAGGCCCGCGCGGACTTCCGGCGGATGCTCTTCGGCGAGCCCCGGCAGCCGGCCGCCGTGGACCGGCGGGAACCTCAGGGGCCCGCGACACGTACTCTTGGTAGCAGTACGACCGCACTCACGAAGGACTAGGACACTGGGCAAGCGACAGCCCGAAGGCCCGCCGCCCGCACCCGCGGTGCAGCGCATCCGACTGCGCTACACCAAGCGCGGCCGCCTGAGGTTCACCAGCCACCGAGACTTCCAGCGCGCCTTCGAGCGGGCGCTGCGCCGTGCCGAGGTGCCCATGGCGTACTCGGCCGGGTTCACGCCGCACCCGAAGGTGTCGTACGCCAATGCCGCACCCACCGGCACGGGCAGCGAGGCGGAGTACCTGGAGATCGCGCTCACCGCACCGCGCGACCCGGAGACGCTGCGCGTCCTCCTCGACGAGTCGCTGCCCGCCGGGCTCGACGTCATCGAGGCGGTCGAGGCGCGGACCTCGGGCCTCGCCGACCGGCTCACGGCTTCCGTGTGGGAGCTGCGGCTGGACGGCGTCGACCCGGCCGACGCCGAGCGCGCGGCCGAGGCCTTCCGCAGAGCCGAGACCGTCGAGGTGCAGCGGATGACCAAGAACGGCGTCCGCACCTTCGACGCCCGCCCGGCCGTGGTGAGCCTGGAAACGCACGGTTCACCGGCTGATAGGCCGACCGACCAGCCCTGTGCGATACTGCGGCTGGTTGTTCGGCACGTGACGCCTGCCGTACGACCCGACGACGTCCTGTCCGGTCTCCGCGCCGTGGCCGACCTGGCGCCGCCGGTCCCCGCAGCGGTGACCAGGCTGGCGCAGGGGCTGTTCGATGAAGAGACCGGCACGGTGACCGACCCGCTCGCGCCCGACCGCGAGGCAGCCGAGGCCCTGACGGCCCAGCCGGCTGCCGCCGCGACGGCGCCGACGCCGGAAGGTCCCGCGTAGGGACGGACGTCGTAGCGCCGCCCTCGTACTCGGGAGCCACCTGGGTCGGGCAGCGCACCGACCAGAAGACTTTCGCCAGGCCGTACCGACAAGGCGTACGGAACCGGCGAGACAGGACACAGAGTGCTCCCGTGCGGCGCCCGCGCCCCGGACGGCGGCCACCGCGGATCACGCGGGCCGCGGACGTCAACGGCGGACGGTCCACCGAGACCGTCGCCGGACCAGGCGCGGCGCCCGGGAGCCTGACGGGAGAAACGCCCGCATGCTCGAACCGACCGAACCCCGTGAGGGTTCCGAACCGAACACTCCGAGCGACACCCTGCCGCCGCGCAGGCGTCGCCGTGCCGCCTCCCGCCCCGCGGGTCCGCCCGCCGGCGCGGAGGCACCCGCCGAGGTGACGGTGCCGGCCATACCGGCCGCGGACTCCGATGAGATCATCGAGGCTGCTGCCGCCCAGGGCACCGAGGAAGCGGGGGCAGCCACCGAGGCCGAAGAGGCGATTGAGGCCACCGAGGCCGAAGAGGCTGCCGTGGAGGCCGGCATGGAGACCCCCGAGACCGCAGTGCCCGCCCCGGCGTCCGGCGCCGAGGAGGCCGCTTCCGCCGGCCGTCCGCGCCGCCGGGCCACGCGCCGCGCGTCCGCGCCCGCGGGTTCGCCCTCGACCGCGGGGGCCGCCGAGACCGTCGTACCGGCCACGCCCGCCGTCGCCGAGACCGAGAAGCCCGCTGCCGTCGCCGAGGGCGGCGAGGTCGTCGTCGGCGAGGAGGCCGCCCCGCGCCGCACCCGGCGACGCGCCACGCGCAGCGTGTCCGCGCCGACCGGCGCCACCGGAGCGCCGGAGGCCGCCGAGGCCGAGGCCCCCGTCGAGGCCGCCGCCCCCGCCGAGGAGGCCCCCGCCGGCCGTCCGCGCCGCCGGGCCACGCGCCGCGCGGCCGCGCCGGCCGGTGCGCCCGTCTCCGCGGAGGTCGCCGAGACCGTCGTACCGGCCGCTTCCGCTTCCGGTACGGACACGGCCGCCGAGGCCGCGACGGCCCAGGAGGAGCCGGCCGCCGCCGAGACGCCGGCCGCCGCGCAGGAGGCCGCGCCTGCCGGCCGTACCCGCCGTCGGGCCACGCGCCGTGCGTCCGCGCCAGCCGGGGCGCCGGAGGCCACCGCCGAGGAAGCCCCGGCCGCCCCCGCCGCCGAGCCCGCCGCTGCCGCCGAGGAGGCCGAGGAGGCCGCCCCGCGCCGTACCCGGCGCCGGGCCACGCGCCGCGCGTCCACCCCCGCCGAGGCCGAGGCCGAGAAGACCGCCGCCGAGGCCGCGTCCGCCGACGCCGGTGCCGGGGCGCACACCCCGGAGGTCCCCGTCACCACGCACACCACCGAGCCCGCCACCGCCGCCCAGGCGCCGCAGGCCCCCACCGAGGAAGCCGCTCCGCGCCGCGCCCGGCGCCGGGCCGTGCGCCCCGTGTTCGGGTTCTCCGAGCCCGCGCAGCCCGCGCCGGCCGCCGAGAGCGAGGACGCCGAGGCCCCGCGCCGGCCCGCCCGTCCCGCCGTCGCCGTCTTCCAGCCGCCGGTGTTCGCCGAGCCGAAGTTCCAGACCCCGGAGCGCGCCGCGGCCGAGGCCGCCGCCGGGACCGCGGAGGCCGCCGAGGCGGAGGAGCCCGAGGAGTACGCGCAGGAGCGTGCGGAGGAGCGTGCGGAGGAGCGCGCCGAGACCGGCTCGCGCCGTCGCCGTCGCCGCCGGGGCGCCGCCGAGGAGACCCAGACCGCCCGGGCCGAGGAGCCCGAGCAGGCCGAGCAGCCCGAGGAGCCCGTCGAGGACCTCGCCGAGGGCGAGGAGGACGAGGAGGCCGAGGGCGCCGAGGGCTTCGAGGAGTCCGGCTCGCGCCGCCGTCGCCGCCGTGGCGGCCGCCGCCGTCGTCGCGGTGACGCCGCCGAGGGCGAGGGTGCGGAGGCCGAGGCCGAGGAACTGGCCGCCGAGCAGGCCGCGCAGGACGCCGAGGACACCGCCGAGCAGGAGGAAGAGGACGCCGAGGAGGACCGGGACGAGGCCGGTGTCTCCAGCTCCAGCAGCCGTCGCCGGCGCCGTCGCCGGCGCCGCGCCGGTGACACCGCCGTCGACACCGAGCCCGGCGAGGGCGACCCGGAGCGCACGGTCGTCAAGGTCCGCGAGTCGCGCAAGCCCAGCGAGCCGTCCGACGAGGTGCAGTCCATCAAGGGCTCGACCCGCCTGGAGGCCAAGAAGCAGCGCCGCCGCGAAGGGCGCGAGCAGGGCCGCCGGCGCGTGCCGATCATCACCGAGGCCGAGTTCCTGGCCCGCCGCGAGGCCGTCGAGCGCGTGATGGTCGTGCGCCAGCACGGCGAGCGCACGCAGATCGGCGTCCTGGAGGACGGCGTGCTCGTCGAGCACTACGTCAACAAGGAGCAGGCGACGTCGTACGTCGGCAACGTCTACCTGGGCAAGGTCCAGAACGTGCTGCCGTCGATGGAGGCCGCCTTCATCGACATCGGCAAGGGGCGGAACGCCGTTCTCTACGCCGGTGAGGTCAACTTCGAGGCGCTGGGGATGGCCAACGGTCCCCGTCGTATCGAGTCCGCGCTGAAGTCGGGGCAGTCCGTCCTCGTCCAGGTCACCAAGGACCCGATCGGGCACAAGGGCGCGCGTCTGACCAGCCAGGTCTCCCTTCCGGGCCGCTACCTCGTGTACGTCCCCGAGGGCTCCATGACCGGCATCAGCCGCAAGCTGCCCGACACCGAGCGGGCCCGGCTGAAGACCATCCTCAAGAAGATCGTCCCCGAGGACGCGGGCGTCATCGTGCGCACCGCCGCCGAGGGCGCGAGCGAGGACGAGCTGCGCCGGGACGTCGAGCGGCTGCAGGCGCAGTGGGAGGACATCCAGAAGAAGTCGAAGAACGGCAACGCCCCGTCGCTGCTGTACGGCGAGCCGGACATGACCGTCCGGGTCGTGCGCGACATCTTCAACGAGGACTTCTCCAAGGTCGTCGTCAGCGGTGACGAGGCCTGGCAGACGGTCCACGGCTACGTCTCGCACGTGGCCCCGGACCTGGCCGACCGCCTGTCGAAGTGGACCTCCGAGGTCGACGTCTTCGCCACCTACCGGATCGACGAGCAGCTCGCCAAGGCGCTGGACCGCAAGGTCTGGCTGCCCAGCGGCGGTTCGCTGGTGATCGACCGGACCGAGGCGATGGTCGTCGTCGACGTCAACACCGGCAAGTTCACCGGCCAGGGCGGCAACCTGGAGGAGACGGTCACCAGGAACAACCTGGAGGCGGCCGAGGAGATCGTGCGCCAGCTGCGGCTGCGCGACCTCGGCGGCATCATCGTGATCGACTTCATCGACATGGTCCTGGAGTCCAACCGCGACCTGGTGCTGCGCCGCCTGCTGGAGTGCCTGGGCCGCGACCGTACGAAGCACCAGGTGGCCGAGGTGACCTCGCTGGGCCTGGTGCAGATGACCCGCAAGCGGGTCGGCCAGGGCCTGCTGGAGTCCTTCTCCGAGACCTGCGTCCACTGCAACGGCCGCGGTGTCATCGTGCACATGGAGCAGCCGACCGCCGCCGGCGGCGGTGGCGGCAAGCGCAAGAAGCGCGGCCGGGGCGGTGAGGCGCCCGAGCACGTGCACGAGACCGCCGCCGTGGCCGTGGAGACCGGCGAGGCCGTCGAGCCGGAGGTCGAGACGGCCGTCGAGGTGGCCGCCGAGGTCGCCGAGCCGGTCGCCCTGCCGGCCCCGGACTTCGCGCCGGACGAGGAGCTGTACAGCAGCGTCGCCGAGGCGGAGGCGGCGGCCACCCGTGGCCGTACCAGGCGCCGGGCGAGCCGCCGCGCCTCGGCTCCGGCGGGCGCCCCGAAGGCGGAGCGGGCCGCGAAGGCTCCCCGCCAGGAGGCTCCGCGGGCCGAGGTCGCTCCGGCCCAGGCCCCGACGGCCGAGGCGCCGACCGCGCAGGAGGTCACCGCCGAGGAGGCGGCGACGCGTCCCGTGCGTCCGGAGCCGGCCGCCGAGGCACTGGCCGAGCCGGTGGCCGTCGAGGACCAGGTGGTGCCGGCACCGCAGGCCGAGGCCGCCGAGGAGGCCGCGCCCAAGGGCCGTACCCGCCGTCGTGCGACCCGGAAGGTGTCGGCGCCGGCCGGTTCCCCCGCGGGCGCCGAGGCGGCCGTGGTGACGGTGCCCGAGACCGCGCCCGAGGCCCCGGTGGCACAGCCCGAGCCGCAGCCCGAGGCCCCGGCTCCGGTCGAGGAGGCGCCCGCCGAGAGCGCCGCCCCGGCCCGCCCGCGCCGCCGTGCCGTCCGCGTGGCCAGCGCGCCGACCGCGTCCGAGGAGACGGCCGTCGTGGTCGTCCCGTCGGCCGTGGCGGAGGAGGCCGCGGTCGCCGAGGAGCCGGCCGAGGAGGCCGCTCCGGCCAAGAAGGCGGCCCGCAAGACCGCCAAGAAGGCCACGGCGAAGAAGGCCGCCGCCAAGAAGACCGTGGCGAAGAAGACGACGGCCAAGAAGACGGCCGCCAAGAAGACGACGGCCAAGAAGACGGCGAAGACCGCCAAGACGGCCGCCGCGAAGTCGACGGCGAAGAAGACCGCGGCGGCCCCGCAGACGGCGTCGTCCGCCACCGCCGACGAGAGCTGACCTGCCGCTGCGACACGGTGTGGTCCTGTCCCGTGCGGACAGGACCACACCCGTTTGCGGCCGGGCCGGCGCCCATGTGAGACAAAGGAGAGAACCGCGATGATAGGCCTCGTGCTGGCGGCTGGTGCCGGACGGCGTCTGCGCCCCTACACCGACACCCTGCCCAAGGCTCTCGTGCCCGTCGGGGCGGAGGACGCACCGGACGCCCTCACCGTCCTCGACCTGACCCTGGGCAACTTCGCCGAGGTGGGTCTGACCGAGGCCGCGATCATCGTCGGCTACCGCAAGGAGGCCGTCTACGAGCGCAGGGCGGCCCTGGAGCAGAAGTACGGCCTCAAGCTCACCCTGATCGACAACGACAAGGCCGAGGAGTGGAACAACGCCTACTCCCTGTGGTGCGGCCGTGACGCCCTCAAGGACGGTGTGATCCTCGCCAACGGCGACACCGTGCACCCGGTCTCCGTCGAGAAGACGCTGCTCGCCGCGCGCGGTGAGGGCCGTCGCATCATCCTCGCCCTGGACACGGTGAAGAACCTCGCCGACGAGGAGATGAAGGTCGTCGTGGACCCCGAGAAGGGCGTTCAGCGGATCACCAAGCTGATGGACCCGGCCGAGGCGACCGGCGAGTACATCGGCGTCACGCTCATCGAGGGCGACGCCGCCGGGGAGCTGGCCGACGCGCTGAGGACGGTCTGGGAGACCGACCCGCAGCTGTACTACGAGGACGGCTACCAGGAGCTGGTGAACCGCGGCTTCACGATCGACGTGGCGCCGATCGGCGACGTGCCGTGGGTCGAGATCGACAACCACGACGACCTCGCCCGGGGGCGCGAGATCGTACGCCGGTACTGACCTGTGGCGACGGGTCGGTGCCCAGTTTGACCCCTGTGGCCGCGCCCCGTAACCTTGACCGTCGGCGTGTCCACTGAGCGCGCCACATCCCCGTAAACCTCTTCCTCCCGGGCACTGGGTTGGCCGGGAGAGGTCGTCCGTGGTGTTTCTGGGCGGCTGGCCTGCGGGGGTGCCGGTTCTGAACGAGCGAAAGAGAGATCCGCGTGTACGCCATCGTGCGCAGCGGTGGTCGCCAGCACAAGGTTGCTGTCGGCGACATCGTTGAGGTTGACAAGATTTCCACTGCCAAGGTTGGCGACACGGTCGAGCTCTCGACCCTGCTCGTTGTCGACGGCGACGCTGTGACCAGTGACCCGTGGGTGCTGGCCGGCATCAAGGTCCAGGCCGAGGTCGTGGACCACCACAAGGGCCAGAAGATCGACATTCTGCGCTACAAGAACAAGACCGGTTACCGCCGTCGCCAGGGCCACCGCCAGCAGTACACGGCGATCAAGGTCACTGAGATCCCCACGGCTGCGAAGTAAGGGACTGAGAACAGATGGCACACAAGAAGGGCGCATCGTCCACCCGGAACGGTCGCGACTCCAACGCCCAGCGGCTCGGCGTGAAGCGCTTCGGCGGTCAGGTCGTGAACGCGGGTGAGATCCTGGTCCGCCAGCGCGGCACCCACTTCCACCCCGGCGCCGGTGTCGGCCGCGGCGGCGACGACACGCTGTTCGCGCTGCAGGCCGGTGCGGTGGAGTTCGGTACCCACCGTGGCCGCAAGGTCGTGAACATCGTTCCGGTCGCCTGAACCAAGGCGTAGACCGAACGCTTCGCGAGGCGGACCTCACTTCCCGGTCGGGAAGCGGGTCCGCCTTTCGCGTGTTTCTCATGAGAGACAGCACGCAAGAGACATACCGCACGTATTTCTGGAGGCACTGAACCATGACCACCTTCGTGGACCGCGTCGAACTGCATGTCGCCGCGGGTAACGGAGGTCACGGCTGTGCCTCCGTACACCGCGAGAAGTTCAAGCCGCTCGGCGGCCCGGACGGCGGCAACGGCGGACGCGGCGGTGACGTCATCCTGACCGTCGACCAGTCGGTCACCACGCTGCTCGACTACCACCACTCGCCGCACCGCAAGGCCACCAACGGCAAGCCCGGCGAGGGCGGCAACCGCTCCGGCAAGGACGGCCAGGACCTGATCCTGCCGGTGCCGGACGGCACGGTCGTCCTGGACAAGGCGGGCAACGTGCTCGCCGACCTCGTCGGCCACGGGACCTCGTACATCGCCGCCCAGGGCGGCCGCGGCGGCCTCGGCAACGCGGCGCTGGCCTCCGCCCGCCGCAAGGCGCCCGGCTTCGCGCTGCTCGGCGAGCCCGGTGACCTGCACGACATCGTCCTGGAGCTGAAGACCGTCGCCGACGTGGCGCTGGTCGGCTACCCGAGCGCCGGCAAGTCCTCGCTGATCTCCGTGCTCAGCGCGGCCAAGCCGAAGATCGCCGACTACCCCTTCACGACGCTCGTGCCGAACCTCGGTGTCGTCACCGCCGGTTCCACCGTCTACACCATCGCCGACGTGCCGGGCCTGATCCCCGGTGCCAGCCAGGGCAGGGGTCTGGGCCTGGAGTTCCTGCGGCACGTGGAGCGGTGCAGCGTCCTGGTGCACGTGCTGGACACCGCGACCCTGGAGTCCGACCGTGACCCGGTCTCCGACCTCGATGTCATCGAGGAGGAGCTGCGGCAGTACGGCGGCCTCGGCAACCGGCCCCGGATCGTCGTCCTGAACAAGGTCGACGTACCGGACGGAAAGGACCTCGCCGAGATGGTCCGCCCCGACCTGGAGGAGCGCGGCTACCGCGTCTTCGAGGTGTCGGCGGTGGCGCACATCGGGCTGAAGGAGCTGTCGTACGGGCTCGGTGAACTGGTCGCCAAGGCGCGGGCCGCGAAGCCGAAGGAGGAGGCGACGCGGATCGTCATCCGGCCCAAGGCCGTGGACGACGCGGGCTTCACGGTCACCCGCGAGGAGGCCGGCGGGGAGCCGCTGTTCCGGGTGCGTGGCGAGAAGCCCGAACGCTGGGTGCGGCAGACCGACTTCAACAACGACGAGGCGGTGGGCTATCTCGCCGACCGGCTCAACCGTCTCGGTGTCGAGCAGGAGCTGATGAAGGCGGGTGCCCGCTCCGGCGACGGCGTCGCCATCGGTCCCGAGGAGAACGCGGTCGTGTTCGACTGGGAGCCGTCGGTCACGGCCGGCGCGGAGATGCTCGGGCGCCGCGGCGAGGACCACCGCTTCGAGGAGTCCCGCCCCGCCGCCCAGCGGCGCCGGGACCGGCAGGCCGAACGCGACGAGGCCACCCGGGAGTTCGACGACTTCGAGCCGTTCTGATCCACCGCGAGCGGCGACGAAAGAGGGCGGGCCGGAGGTTTTCCTCCGGCCCGCCCTCTCACCATCCGGGTGTCGGCGTCAGCTGTCGTCGCCCGTCAGCTCCTGGCCGACGTAACTGCGGAGCCAGGTCCGGAAGCCCGGGCCCAGGTCTTCACGTTCGCACGCGAGTCTGACAATGGCACGCAGATAGTCGCCACGGTCGCC